>NZ_ACJM01000003.1 GCF_000174415.1 Dethiobacter alkaliphilus AHT 1 | reverse complement strand
GGGATATCAGTCAAGATTTATTTGTGATGAATTACGGAAAAGCGTGATTACGAAGTGCAAAAATATTGGTCTAAGAAATAAATGGGCTGAAGTAGCATGTACACGGTTTTGTTGCTTGAAGATATTGTATTAACATCTTTAAGTTACTTACTTAAACAAAGTTAATTCAGGGGTGCAGAATGGAAAATGAGGTTAGAACATTAGCATATTATATTTTTTCTTTTTGGATAATTGGATATATTTTATCAACAATTAGAGAGCGTCATGTAGGGTATTTTATTCAGATCCCTAGCTGGCTTAACAGATTGTTGTTCATATTCAGAGCCAATAAGCCAGTTAGCATTTTAGCTGTTGCATGTCAGAGTTTCTTTATTGTTGTAGTGATGGTGTTGTTACTACTTTTTAGATTAAGTGTAATTTCAGAACTTAGTGATGTAATTAATATTTTGGGTTATATGATTACCGCTTCAGTTATCCTTGTTGGCTTGTCAATAATCATTATAGGGATTCTTTGCGACGATTAATGAACACTTTAAAACAGGTGTGATGCTTCAGAACTTGACCAGCCAATTATTTCTACGTATCAAAGAACGAGCCGACAACAACATAACCAGCGGTCACTGTGGGGGGAAGGTTTTATTACAGCACTTATTTCAGGGTCTTCAAGTGGTACAGTAAGAAGTTTTAAATAGCCTTCCGTAAGAACGGGGTTTCATTAAGTTCTACTTACTGAAGCCCCAATTCGCATTTTTTGCAAAAAAACTTCTTGTTAAGTGGGGTTTTTTTAGATTAAAAAGGATGTGAACTTAGAGCTTGAAATTACAAGGTAACATATGGACAATTATTTTTGGATTTTTTATAGGGATTTACTGGTTTTTTATTACTATGTCTGCCTTTAATTTATTTGAACAACCTATATCCAGTAATTTGCTTAAATCAGCTATATCATCACTTGGGTTATTAATATGTGTTTATTCATTAGGGATTGCGGCAGAAGGTTGGAAAAAAGGACTTAAATACCCATTTTATGTTGCGCTCGCTATTATTGCAGCTTATTTACTTGGGTCATTTCTGGATTACTTGACTTAGCGATATTAGAGAGGAGGAGTATGCAATGGAAAGATTATTTTTCTGGACGTACTTATACTTGAAAATTTAATTAAGTATATTATTTATATTGCCTGGCTTTGTATTAGGCTCCTTCCAAACAAAAGAAATAAGTCAAATTCTATTTGTTTTAGCTTTTTTCCCATGGTTTTTCTTTTACTTAGTAATAATATTTCAAGCACTGGACAAGCCAGTCTTTAAATTATTCCCATTATTACAACGATATTCAGAAAGGCAAAGCATTCTACTTGGTAGAAGAACTAAAAGAATTACAAATAAAGAAAAAGAAAATATTAAAGACTTTAACCGGAAGCTGTTTCTTTTTTGCATGATAGTATCACTTAGCTGTCTGAGTGCCGCCATTATTGTTGGAGACTAATGACCATAGCTTTTATTAAGAAATTTGTAGTCTGTTTGCCGCTTTGGCAACAAAGCTAAAACTCCGCGAACGCACCGTCCTGGCCATGCGCTTTGGCCTGCCCATGGGCCGGCGCAAAACCCAAAAGGAAATCGCCAAATCCCTTGGCATCTCCCGATCCTACGTTTTCCGAATTGAGAAGAAAGTGATCGCGAAAATAGCCGAAGAGTTCCGCCAGGAAAGACAGAGTTTATAGTAGATATATTGTAAGAATGAAAGAAGCCCGAAAATTTCGGGCTTCTTTCATTTAGGATCTTACATATTTAACTTTTTCATTTTCTGGTAGAGGGTGGTCCGGTGAATCCCTAGTAGTTTTGCGGCCTGTGCCTTGTTGCCGTTACAGGACTCCAAAGCATTGATTATTGCATCTTTTTCAGTGAGGTGAATTTGGTCTTCCAGTGCATTGGTGTTGCTTTTTCTTTCTTCGGAATTTATGCCGGATAATGCTTGTTTAACATGATTTTCTTCTACCAAGTCACTGTCTACAAGAAAAAATAACCGTTCTACCACGTTGAGAAGTTCTCTGATATTTCCCGGCCAATCATACATGGTTAAGGTTTGCATCGCCTGTGAGGAGAACCGTTTATTGCCATACTCTGAGCTGTTTAGATTTTTGAGGCTTTTGTCCACTATCAGAGAGATATCTTCATATCGTTCTCTTAAAGGCGGGATAATCAGGCTAATGGTATTTAACCTGTAAAACAAGTCTGCCCGGAATTCATTATTGCGGACTTTATCTTCGATATTCACATTGGTAGCGGCAATAACCCGGACATCTACTTTTTGTCTGGTCAGGCCTCCTACTCTCTCAAACTGCCTGTCCTGCAGGACACGTAATAGTTTTGACTGCATCCCCAAAGGCATGTCGCCAATTTCGTCCAGAAAAATTGTTCCACCATCGGCCAGTTCGAATTTTCCTATTTTCCCATTTTTTCGAGCCCCTGTAAATGCCCCTTCATCGTAGCCAAATAACTCAGATTCTAATAAATCCTGCGGGATGGCTGCACAATTGATGCTGACAAAAGGCCCGTTGCAACTATTACTATTGTTATGAATGGCATGAGCAAATAGCTCTTTACCAACACCGGTTTCTCCCTGAATCAGAACATTAGTGTTTGTTGCTGCAACCTTATGAGCAAGCCTTTTAACTGCGGTAATGGACTGGGATACGCCAAGAATATCGGCAAAGTCATAGGTTGCGGTATACCTTAGTTCGTTTTCGAATTTTTTTGCTTTGTTTTCGGCTACTTGCAGCTTTTTTGCCAGTGATTTTACCTCATCCACATCACGGAAGCTGATTTTGCCAATGGCGCCCAATAGCTTACCATCCATAAAGACCGGGATTCTCTGGACTATAGCCTCTCTTCCCTTGATGTTTTGCAAGTAATCTATTTCAGGCTTTTCAGTGGAAATAACTACATGCAGTCTGGTGTTTTCAATAATTTCGGTAACATGTTTGCCAATGGCCTCTTCATCCGAAATATTTAAAAATTCCTGATATTGTTTATTGAAGAAAACCACATAACCCTCGTTGTCTACGAGGGCGATGGGTTCCGGGATAACATTTAGGATGTATTCGTAAATTTTGCATACATTGCATGAAGTATCTTTAGCTTTAAAAATCTTCGCCAGTTCTGAATCCATAGACTACCCCTCCGGCTATCTGCGTTTTTAAAGTTATTAGTTTTACTTTACCATAAGCTTGAAGACTTTTCCAATAAGCTCAAGGATAATACTGAATGCTTGGCGATGTACTGTTATCAAGGGTGTAGTATTATCGCTACATGTACTTCGCTGCTGAGTGTATATGTATAACTACACTTGTCTATCTACCACTGTCTATGAAAACGCAGAAAGCCCCATAAAATCGGCAAAATTATCGAAATTGTTCAAAGTTAGTAAAATGGCATGGTCCTTGCTTTATATAATAAAAAGACACTCGGTTACAGACTATTGATTACTGCGCTTCGATAGTTTGACCCAAAGCAGAAGGAGTGATGACATATGGTAAAGCGCTTGGAGTACTGTGTCCACGGAGAATGGAGGCAGTCAAAACCGAAAATTATATGCCCGTTACCGATTCAAGTACCGGTGAATTAATGGCTGAGATAAGCGGACTTTCCATGCCGGCAACAGCGGAGAAAGCTGTACTTACCAGTTGATGATAAGGCATGACCTTTAAGCTGTTCTACTATTGTGAAATAAAAATTAGAGGAGAATTGTTTTGCAAAATATTATTGAACTACTACTAACTTCAGGTGAGACAGGAATAAATCTCGCCTTATATGTGCTATTACCTGTTATGGTGATAATGATGTCTTTTATGAAGGTGTTAGAAGAGAAGGGTATTTTAGGTCGGGTCGCCTTAAAATTATCACCAATTCTAATTTTATTTGGACTCCCTGGTCTGGGGGTGTTTGCTATTCTACAGGTTATGTTTGTAAACTTTGCAGCCCCCTTGAGTACTTTAAAAATTATTGAACGAGACATTCATATTTCAAAACAGAAAATTGCTGCGACATTGGCTGCAATTATGGCAATGTCCCAGGCAAACGTTACCTTTCCGTTAGCTGTTGCAGGGCTAAACGTCCCTGTTGCATTAGCTACTTCTCTGGCAGGGGGATTGCTGGCAGGGTTTGTCGCCTATCGATTGACAGATACAGAGGATTCGGGAGAAGAAGGACAAAATAACAAGAAAATTATTGAAGCTGCACCGGTCGAAAAGCGAGGTATACTACAGACTATTAACAGGGGAGGAGAAGAAGGCGTTCACATAGTGTTTAGTACTCTTCCTGCCCTGATATTAGCACTGCTGTTCGTGAATATTTTAAGATCTGTTGGTGCAATTGATTTGCTGGAAACTGCTTTGTCTCCGCTATTAGTTAGTATTGGGGTGCCGGGAATTGCTGTGCTCCCGATGATAACAAAATATCTGGCAGGCGGCACTGCGATGATGGCAATAACTTTAGACCTGGTAGCAGAAGGTGCTTTAACGGCAACAGAATTAAATCGGATAGCCGGCTTTGCAATAAACACTTTAGATCCGGTGGCTTTTGCCGTGCTGTTTTCTTCCGGGCCCCGTGTTGCATCGGTAGGTAAACCTGCCATCATAGGAGCTCTGGTTGGAATCCTGTTAAGAACAATAATTCATTTTATCATCTTTTAACGAACCCAACGCTCTTAGATGTCCTGGGCTCCGACGAAGAACTGATCCTAAACGAAGTAGACCGCAAGATGCTGGAAAGCCGCTCCTGACCTTTGAGGTTGGGATTGGCTTTTTTTATTACCCGGCGGACAAGGGGGGCGCAACTGGGTAGGTATGTTCGAGGCTATAAACGCAAATAGAAGTAGAGGTGTAAACACTGGGTATGAAAGTCATTGCAAAAGTAAGTGGACGTGTGATTATGTATTGACATGATATGTAGCAGCGTGATATAGTCAGGGTGCGACATAGTTGAATTGAGGTGATTGCTTGAGCCTGCAAAAGATACTTAAAAATTATCTACCCATGACTGAGACAGCTTTTTATATACTTCTTTCGCTTACACAGCCACGTCACGGGTACGGGATTATTAAGCATGTGGAAGAAATTACAAACAATCGTATTAAGTTAGGCTCGGGCACTGTATACGGTACGCTGACGAAAATGCAAAAAGACGGTATCATAACCGTCCATTCCGATCAGCGGCGCAAAACAGTCTATGAAATCACCGGAGCCGGAAAGCAACTTATGTTAGCGGAAATAACCCGGCTAAAAGAGCTGCATGAGAATGCCGCGCGCTATGAGGAGGCATTTTATGACTAAGAAAGTGTTCCGGCCGTTCTGGAGCTATGATGTGGAATCAACACAAAAATGGTTGTCCGAAATGGCGGCCAAAGGGTATCATCTTCAGGCACTGGAATGGGGCGGTATGTTTGTTTTTGCGGTTAATGAACCGCAAAGCATAACCTACTTTATTGATTATAAATCCAACCCGCTGTCGGAGTCACTGAAGGAGGCCGGCTGGTTCCAGGTTCTAAAGAGCGGCAATTGGACGGTGCTGGGCAATGCAAACCCTGCCGCAGAAGTCCATACGTTTCCAATCCGAAGTAACGCGCTGCTTTCCCGCAATCAAATCATTATGTATGTTACCGGCTTCTTTGCCGTCACCCATTTCATTCTGTTTTTCTTGACTGGCCTGATATCGAGGATCCTTACACAAATTCCCACCACATTTGTTCCCAGTCCTTTCTGGTCAGTCCATATTTTGTTTTATAGCTGGGTCTATTACAGCTTCATCAAACTCTTTATAACCAATAAATCTCTTGAGCAGGAAAGCGGGGAGGGAGTAACGTTCACTCCTGAGCCGTACTCTGATCCTGAATGTGCCGCACTAAGCCCTGACCGTTTGATTCGCAGGTTTAAACCGGGATGGATGTATGCTCCGGATAAACTGGAACACTGGCTGGAAACAATGGAAGCCCAGGGCTACAATCTCTGCCGGATCGATCCCATGGGCAGCATGTTCTATTTTATGAAAGGCAAACCGCGCCGGGTCGCCTATCATGCGGATTTTAACAATAAACCAGAATCAGGGTACTTTCAGATCCACCAGGACGCCGGCTGGAAAATTCGCTACTCCCGCACTTCCTTCATGGAGAGTTGGACTATATTGTCCCGTGAGTACCGGGAGGGGGAAGAGAAACCGCAAATCTACAGCGATGCCTCCGATTCCCTGCAACGTGCAAAAAAGGTTGCTGTTACGTATTCCGCCTTTTCTATGCCGCTCGTCATTATTTATGGGGGTTTTATTCTGCAGCAGATAAATGCCATCAGGCTTGATCAGGCATATAGAACAGATACAATATTTCTCTTTGGCATGAGCATCATTATCTTCGGCTCTTTTACCGTCCGCTCCTGGTTATTTTACAGACGGCTGAAAAACAGGATCTGCACCCACAACAATGCCTGACTTAAAACCACCTTCTCACTGTTTTGAAAACAGCTCAGATTCTAACAGGCCTTGGTATTGCTGCATTGCTTATAGTCCCTTTGAGCGTATATGCCGGTTACAGGTTGTACTCTAAAGACCACAAATTTTAGGCCTAAATGAACGACACGCTATATACCACGCTTACTGTTGATAAGAACAGGTAAGCGTGTTTTATTTGACTCAGGGTTTATTGACTGCAGCCCTAGCATGTATTACAATGTAGTTGCTAGCATGTATTGCAGGGTAGGTGGGTATGATGAAATCCCCCCAGCTTTTGAAGGGTGTTATTGAAGGAGCAATATTAAAGATTATTTCGCAAAAAAGTACCTATGGTTATGAGATTTATCAAATCTTAATGCAGTACGGGTTTAAGGACTTTTCCGAGGGCTCCCTGTATCCGTTGTTGGTTCGTCTTGAAACAAAGCAATATATTAGGTCTGAGAAAAAAGAATCCCCTCTGGGGCCGGACAGAAAATATTATTACTTAACAAGCTTTGGCGAGGAGCAGTTGGAAAGCTTTACAGGTTCGTGGCAAAACCTGGTGAGTAGTATGGATGCGTTGTGGGGAGGCATTGACGATGAATGTTTATAGTTATGTCGATAGAGTTAACAAGCGGAAAGAACTGGAGAAAAAGCTGCAGGGTGAATATCTAAAAACATATCGTGCCGTGTTTAAATACCTGGTATTTCGCACACTGAATCATTGGCTCTTAGAAGAAATTGCACAGGACATATTGGATCTGTTTTTGGAAAGCCAGAGTAGAGGTGAAAAAGTTCAATCAGTCATTGGCGGGGATTATAAGAAGTTTTGCGATGAAATTATCAGTGAAAGTGCACTAAAAATGAAGCCAAACTTTCTTGTGTATTTCAGTCTTGGTCAATATATGTTAATCCTGTCTTTTTTTGTTACCGGGCTAGGTATCCTTGAACTTTACCGTTATTATGTAGGGGAGAGACCAACACCGGTTTTTGACGTTACCTTAATATCAGCAATTATCGTTGTAGGAACTTTACTGGGTGCCATTTTAATAAGTTTAATTATTGGCAAATCCGGATACTCGGCATTTAAGATGCTGTTAACTCCTTTAGCGCTCCTTTTACCACTGCTGCTAATTGGTTTACTCCACTTACTGACGATTGACATGAGTACCGTACTTTTCAGAATCAATATTATCCTTGCCATAGCCTTTTCATGGGGAACATATATAATCGCCGGTAACAAAGAGAAAAAACTGTTACAGACGACGACAAAGTAACAGCCTGCACTTTGGAGCAAATCAACAATGGATTTTTTGCCTTTATACAGGGGTGTGAAAATCAAGACAGTTGCGATTTCACACCCCTGTTCTGATTGGATATCAATTCGTTGACTACTGCGGGACAAAACTATTTTGCCCTCATTAATTATCGTCAATTTGAGAGTATAACGATAAACTGGCGGAATAAGCTTTTATCTTCAGTGTTTATTTTTATGTTTACGATGTAAAGCATGCTATACATAAAGTTATTAAGTTTTGACATATAGATAAGTATGTTATATATTTTAAGTGAGAGGTTTAGGAGGGAATAATAATGGACGGAAAAGCAAGGAAGTTGATTTTTTGGCTATTACTGCTGACTGGAAGTGCGTTTGGTACTGTTTTGGCACAGTATTTCGGAGGTGCTATTAATCCGTTTATGTTATTAGGAATACTAGCCGGAGTATCTCTGGGAATCTTTGTTATCCATTTTGCCAAAGGGCCCTTTCGCCGTTGGGTAATAGCAATTTTATCAGCACTTTTTATTCCGGTTGTCATAACAGGGATAGTCACTTATATACTTTCCCTGCTGGGGTTTGATACTTCGCTGCAAAGCATTTTCACTGTTTATATACTGGGACTGCTGTTCATAATTTTTATTGCTATCCGTATTGACGATAAAGATTTTTTGCGTGATGTTCCCGAATATGATGAAAGGCAACTGCATCATTTTGCCTGGAGCAGTGCCTGGTCTTTTCTTTTACTGTTTTTTCTGGTAATTGGTGCCTTGGCGCAGCCCTGGGTAGGTCTTGACAACCTTGGTTTATGGATTGGTGTCCTTGGCGTCACTTATCTGTTCTGGGTAATTAATATTACTGTTTTGGGGTTGAGAAAGTAGTGGAAAATAAGTTGAAAGTTTATAGAGCTATGCATGACCTTACTCAGGAAGAACTGGCAAAAAAGCTCGGCGTTACCCGGGCAACTGTGAATTCCATTGAGAAAGGCAGATACGATCCATCCATTAAGCTGGCTTTTAAGATGGCCCGTTTTTTTGCAGTAAATGTGGAAGAATTGTTCATTTACGATGAAAAATAGTGATATAATTAATGTGGCATTTGTTAATATATGACTAATTTGGGGCGGAAGGTTGGTGTGCGTTTGTATAAACTAACTTTTATCCTATTAATTCTTTTAGCTGTTGTGACAGCGTCCTGCAGTACTCAAACTGCACCTGCAGATCCCCCTCTGGAAGGTGACGTTACCGACCTGGCAGTTGATTTTGTTACCAAGCTGTCCGAAGAGGATTTTGCCGGAACAGTGGCATATTATGATGCAAACATGAGGCAGGCCTTACCTGAGAGTAATCTGCGGGAAGTATGGGAACAACTGCTGGGGCAGGCAGGCCCTTTTGTGGGTATCTTGGATACAAGAGTAGAAAGCGATGATGAGTATGATGCAGTCTTGGTCACCTCAGAGTTTGAAAGCCTGGTATTGGATATAAGAGTCGTGTTTAATAGGGATAAGCGTGTGGCGGGGCTTTTCTTCCAGCCTGCCCAGGAGCATTATGAGAGTGAATACCGCCTGCCGCCTTATACCGACACTGCTGCCTTTACTGAATATGAGGTTACTGTCGGCAGCGGAGAGTGGGCTCTGCCCGGCACCTTGACTGTGCCATTGGAAAGCGGGTCGCACCCTGCAGTTGTCCTGGTACACGGTTCAGGCCCCAATGACAGGGATGAAACTATCGGTCCCAACAAGCCCTTTAAAGACCTGGCAACAGGGCTCTCTTCCAGAGGAATTGCAGTCTTGCGATATGAAAAAAGAACTAAAGAACACGGGCAGGCAATGGCTTCCCAGATGGAGACTCTGACACCGAAGGAAGAAGTTATAGATGATGCCCTGGCAGCAGTGGCTTTGCTAAGAAGTAGAGATGATATTGATCCTGAGAGCATTTATGTCTTGGGGCACAGCCTGGGAGGTACCCTGGCCCCGCTTATCGGCGCAGAAGACAGGGAGATAGCCGGATTAATTATCCTGGCGGGGGCAGCAAGGCCTCTTGAAGACATTATCCTTGAGCAGTATCACTATCTGGCAGGTTTGGAAGAGAAGGTTACTGAAGAAACAGAAGCAGCATTGCAAGACATGCAGTTGAGGGTTGAACGTGTGAAAGATCCCGATCTCTCTTTGGATACGCCTGCAGACAAACTACCACTTGGCATGCCGGCATCCTACTGGTTGTACCTGAGGGATTACAACCCTGCCGAGACAGCGAAAACTCTTTCTGTGCCTGTGCTGATACTGCAGGGTGAGCGGGACTACCAGGTTACAATGGAAGACTTTACAATCTGGCAGGATGAACTCAGTTCACGTACAGATGTAGCTTTTAAGTCTTATCCCGGTTTAAATCATCTGTTTATGAAAGGTGAAGGACCGGGTAACCCTAATGAATACATGCAACCGGGCAATGTGGCTCAAGAGGTAGTGGACGACATTGTAAGTTGGCTACAGGTCCGTTAATATAAACATGAAAAAGGGGTGGTCAAATGTTAAAGCGCTTTGCTGTCTTTTGCCTGCTGGTTATCTTTGTTTTTGTTCTCGCCTCCTGTGGGCAGTCCGGGGAATCCGATGTCAATGAAGAGTTATATGAAAAGGCTAGCGAGTTTGTCTCTCAGTTGGTGGATGGAGATTACAGCAGTGCCTTTGCATCATTTGACGACGACATGAAGGCGGCACTTCCCCAGAGCGATTTGCAGGCAGCCTGGGAGCAGGTAATAACACAGGTGGGTGATTATAAGGGCGAAGTGGGTAAGCGCACAGACCAGGTAGACGGA
Source organism: Dethiobacter alkaliphilus AHT 1 (assembly GCF_000174415.1). Taxonomy (NCBI): domain Bacteria; kingdom Bacillati; phylum Bacillota; class Dethiobacteria; order Dethiobacterales; family Dethiobacteraceae; genus Dethiobacter; species Dethiobacter alkaliphilus. Next base: position 216,264 of record NZ_ACJM01000003.1, on the reverse strand, counting down.
TACGACAGAGTTTTTGTAAACAGTGAATTTGAAGACGCAACAATAGATATAATTGTTGTTTTTAATAGTGAGAAAGAGATATCCGGTCTGTTCTTCCAGTAAGGTACATTGCTGAAAATACAGGTTATACTTATTTTATGAGGTAAGTTAGCTAAAACGCCGGGATTTTGTTTAAGATGCAAAAGAGTAAAAAACGTTTCTGCAGTTTGGCTGCAGAAACGTTTTTTGACTGTTACCAGGATCTGATAAACTCTTGCTATTATTTTTGATAATTCACTTCCCATTTAAATAGATAGATAGCGAAAGCAAAGAAAACAACGGTCCAGGCTACAATAATCAGTAGCGTGTTTGAAACATCAATTAAAGTACTCCCTGTTACCAAAATTTCTCGCAGGGCATCGTTTAAATATGTTAAGGGAAGTACTGTAGCAATGGTCTGCAACCACCTGGGTGCTCCATCAACGGGAAAAAAAGTGCCTGCCAAGAACATCATGGGCATACCAATTGAGTTAGCTATGGCGTCAACGGATTCCAGCCTGTTGGCTAAACCAGCCACCAGGAGGCCCAAGGCCACCATCATTAAACAACCAATTAAAACAACAAATGATGCTGCCCAAAGACTACCCACAATCTGTACGTCAAAAAATAATATGCCGGTAATAATAATAATGGCGGCCTGCATAAAAGCTATTGCCAGCAAGCCTACAGTTTTAGCGCCGATGAAAGAAACCGGTGTAACAAGTGTCAAGCGCAAGCGTCGCAAAATTCCTTTTTCCCGTTCCATTACCAGAGGATAAGACGTGCCAAACAAGGCAGAAAACATTATAGACATGCCGATAACTCCCGGCATCAAAAAGCTCATGTAACTTAAAGTCTCACGGGCCACACTTGTTTCTGTCACGTCAAACAGTTCCGGCACAGCAAAAGCTTGCATTCTAATCTGGTCTAAGAGAGAAATAATGAAGCTCCGGGCCATGCTGCCGGTTAAACTTTGCGTCTGGTCGTAAAATATTTCTACATCTATTAAACTATTTGCGGCAGTACTCTCATCAAGCACGATAACAGCATCTAAGCCGCCATTTTTAAGGTCGTCAATTAGCTCATCCTTCTCACCTTCTACCAATGTTGCGTTATCTATTTCAGCAAAAGCAGTATTGAACACTTCATCAAAATCTGAACTGGTATCTACCAGACCGACTCTGATCTGAGATGTCATCCCGCCACTAAAAATAAGTCCAAAAAGAACCATAAAGATTAACGGAAAGGCAAAATGCCAGAAAAGGGATGAACGGTTCCGTAAATGCATTTTTAAGTTAGCTATAGTTAGCATACGAAAGCTCATTAGTCCCGCAGCTCCTTTCCTGTTAATTCTAAAAAGACATCCTCCAGCGTAGCACTGCTAACGTGTAAGCCTTTTATCTCCACGTTATCCTGTTTTGCTAAAGCCAGTAAGCTGGTAATTGTTTGCGCTGGGTCACTGCTATAAATCAGCTGCTTGCCATTATTGCCGGAGAGCTCTTTAACCGTTGCTGCTTCCACTTGGGAGAGGAGCTCCCTTTTAATTGGAGCTTCACTGGTAAATGATACTTTAGCCTCCGAGCCTAAACCGTCAATTAATTTTTGGGGAGTATCCAAAGCAATGATTTTCCCCTGATCGATGATAGCAACGCGGTCACATAAGTACTCTGCTTCTTCCATGTAATGAGTGGTTAAGATAACGGTTTTGCCTCTTCTTTGCAGTTCTTTAACCACGTCCCAGATATTCCTTCTTGATTGAGGATCCAGTCCTGTGGAGGGTTCATCAAGAAAGATCACATCCGGCTCATTTACAAGTGTGGTGACGATGGCTAACCGCTGTTGCTGTCCACCAGAGAGGGAGCGGGTATGGGCGTTTTCTTTTTCCGTTAGGCCAACGATGGCCAGTAGGTCTTCTAGTTCCCCGGCAGAAAGCTTTTTGCCATAAAGGGAGGCAAATAGCGCCAGGGTTTCTTTTACAGTTAATTCCTCGTAAAAGGAAGTTGACTGCAGCTGCACACCAATAAGATTCTTTACTTTATTGGGATTAGGCCAAACCGTCTGTCCCTTTATAAAGATTTCTCCACCATCGGGTTTTCGCAATCCCTCAATCATCTCCAGGGAGGTGGTTTTCCCCGCACCATTAGGACCCAGAAAACCAAAAATCTCCTGTGACTCAACAGTAAAGCTGATATCATCAACCACTGCCTGATCACCATATCTTTTGGTCAGATTCTTTACTTCAATAATACCCTGCACTTAAAAACCTCCTGCCTGTTTACAAACTTACAAATCCTATTTTATCATGCCAGCCGAGAAGACTTCCAATTCTCTTTACTAACACTTTGGAATACGGCTTAAAACGTAAAATAACATCGAAACACAGGGGTGTGAAATCAGCCGCGATTTCACGCCTCTGTGTTAAGTTGAAGAAATGGCACTTCTTTGCTACCTTGATTTAGACTCTAAGTGCCATTATTTTTTCTTTTTGCTGCCGGTAATGATTTCTACCCGGAATCCTTTACGGCTTTGGCGTACCGTTGCAGCCATAAAACCAAAGAATACCAAGGCCCAGGAGCCTAGTGCAACAGCTATGCCCATGGATACACGTAAATATGGTTCCCATAGCAGTGGTCGGCTGATAAAGAAGAAAAAGCGGGCCAGATTATTTAGAAAACCACCTTCAGCAGGTACCGGGGGTAATGTATGCAGGACGGTTATAAGTTCTTCCGGGGGAATGAGATAAACCATGCCTATACCCAGGATGAGCATGAACAATAAATTAACCAGATACATTATAATGGAAGCTCCGGGAGAAATGCGGTGCTGTGGACTGTCGGGATTATAGCGACTGTTATTGATTGAATAGAAGAGGCCGATGGCACTGGAACCAAGAGTTAAAAGAATGGTACCAACTGCCAGCATTACGGTGAGGGAAAAAGAGACACCAATAGCCAGGGCGGTCCCCACCAACAGCGTTTGCATTAGTATTAAGGTGGGAATTACAGATCCTAAAAGTTTCCCCCAAACAACCGGCCATCCGGCCATGGGTACGCTGTTTAGGAACCAGTCGGATTCGCCTTCCCGGCCAAAAGATTGCAGTGCCATATTGCCGCTAAACATGATACTATACATGACCAGTACTATAATCATGGATATCTGCGTAGCTTCTGCCTGTAAGAAGAGGAACTGTGCTACAAGAAATGCCATTAGAATTAGGGGCACCATATAACCAAACCATTCCCGCGTATCTCTGCGCATATACAGTAAATCTTTCTTGGCAACAGCCCATAAACTGTCCCAAAGATGGGCTGCAGTTGCAGTGGGCTGTGCGGCTGTTAATTGCATTGCGGAAACGCTAATATCCCCTGTACTATGATGAGAGCTGTTTTTCTGTCGACGCCGCCCGCCTTCTCCCTGGCTAACAGCAATCCAGCCCCGACGGAATCCGCGCTCCAGTGAGACAAAAGAGAATGAAAAAATAACTCCGCCTGTTAGAAGTAACAGAATACTCCAGGAAAACCCTGTTAATAGGTTGCCGGTGATACCTGCTGCTAAAGCTTGCGCTCCCCATCCCCATGGCAGGAAATCCATGATGCGAAGCATTTGCTCCTGACTTTCCAGCCAATTGGTCAGATTAAGCTGTTGCCCACGATGCATCATTATGCTTGGCAACTGAAAAGTAATAGCAACTAAGATGGCTGCTATGGCTCCAAGAAAACCGATGGCTTCCCGACTACGGTGTGGTGGTATAATACGCATAACCACCATGTTTAAAAGAATTGCCAAAGAAGTTCCCATAGCCCAAAGACCGCAGCCTACCAATAATACGAAAAGGTAGTAGACGGGACCGGCCTGAAATAATAACCCGTAAAATGTACCGGGAATAAAACAAAACAGTAAGGCAGCTATAAAGTTACTGCCTGCGATTAGCAGGGACTTCACAGCAAAAACAACGCGTAAGGGAACGGGAGACATAAATAAAAGCTCCAGATCTTCGGACATATATAAAGTTACAAATGCTGCGGTAATACCAAAAAATATCTGTCCGGCTATACCCACCATAAATATTAGAGATAAAAATCCTTCACCAATTTCCGGTGACATGGCCGCCAGAGCGCCGTAAGCAGTGTTTCCCAAAAAGATTAAGATTGCAGTTAGGCCTATGGTGACTACTATCATTCCCAGCCAGGCACCAACCGGCCAATGTTTTAACTTGTTCTTTGTTACAAGGAGCTGGTAGATAAGCATCATTTTAAAGTCGTGCCCAAAGGATTGGGGAAGAGGGGGTTCGGTTAACGGAGAAGGGAGTGCTATTTTCATAGGGAGTTTTCCTCCTCCAGGCATTTAATTAATTCTGCAGTTTCATGGCCGCCGGTAAGCTCAAGGAAAATATCTTCCAAACTGCCTTCGGAATGCTTAACCTTCTTGCGCAGCTCTTCAGGAGTGCCCTGGGCGATAAGTTTACCTTCCTTAAGAATACCTACACGATGGCACATCCGTTCGGCAATCTCTAGAATATGAGTGGAGACAAAAACCGCCGCTCCCTGCCGCGCCAGTTCCTGCAGTACATCTTTGAGTAAACGGGCACTGGCCGGGTCCAGGCCAACTGTCGGTTCATCTAATAAGATTACACGGGGCTGATGAATAAGTGCAGCCGCCAGCACCACTTTCTGCCTCATGCCGTGAGAGTACCCCTCCAGCAATTCATCAGCACGTTCCCTTAGTCCAAACATGGCCATTAACTCCTCAGCCCGCTCCAGGTAAATATCTTTGGATATACGGTAAAGTGCTGCTACCATATGCAAGAATTCCTTTGCCGTCAGCTTACCATATAATTTAGGCTGATCCGGCACATAAGCCATCATTGCTTTGGCTTGAGCAGCTTCTCTGTCATTATGAAAACCACAGATGTACGCTTCACCTTCACTGGCATCTAACAGGCCGGTTAACATCCTAATGGTAGTTGTTTTACCGGCACCATTTGGTCCTAAGAAGCCATAGATTTCTCCAGCTTTTACTTCCAGGTTCAAGCTGTCAACCACTGTAGACGCTCCGTAGCGCTTTGTTAATCCTTTTGTGTGAATTAAAACTTCATCCATTACCATCACTCCCCAACAATTGTAGATCTCTTATTCATATCTATATTTTAAATTTAGCATCTGAACATTTACTGAACAAAGTAAACCATAGTAATACTCAGTAGTGAAATTGATAAAATGATTCTGATGTCATTTCTCTGCTGAGGGAACATTTGCCGGCAGAAAAAATAAAGATCAGAGAACAATATTAGCAGAAGAGTTATTCAGGCATAGCAGTACGGACCACCGATAATCGGTGGTCCGTTTGTAAGTTGTTTAGACTATTTTATTTTTTTTAGAATGAATTCGTCGTGTTTTGATACTTCCGCTTCTATGCGATCGAGCTTTTGAGAAACTTGCGTATGTCCGTCAAATAAAGCTCCAAATTTAAGTCCATGGTCTGCTTCAATTTTAATTACTGTGTTTTTGACGTTTTGAATTTCCCCTTTAATTGATTGAACTTCAACATTGGTTGCCTGAATCCTATCATTGACATCTTTAAAACCTTTCTGCATCTCCGCATACATCTTTGTCATAAGCTCAAATACTTGATTATCGTTACCCATATCGCACCTCCGGGATTATTAACTTCGACGCTGTCTTGGCGTATCCTTCTGGTTAAAAAAGTTGCAGATAGTGGGCAAATTCCTCCAGCTTTTCATACTCTAGATTGCTGTCTAGTTGATAGTTTACATTGGAATGATTCCACATCATTGTAGTAGACGAATCCCTAAAAGTAAAAATCATAACATCGATCCCGTTAATTTCTTTTTCTTCCACCGTTGTGGTAGAAGGGTCAAAACCAAAGCTGCTGGACCATTCGCCGCGATAATAATGTTGATTTAGCCTAATTATTTCATCGTCAAAATAAAACGTAATGTACAGAGTTAAGACTTCACCTTCAAAGCTGGTAACTTCTGCAGAAACGAAAATATCTTCCAGCTCAGGGCCGGGAACAAATAGTCTGGGATTATTGATATACTGAATAGCTGAAATGTCACTGTGGAAGTCTTCATCCGGAATATGGACAATTATTTCATGGTCTTCTACCGACTCACTTTGCTGTACTAAGCTAAAGTCTTCATTGTGGAGAATGTAGGAAGTGAATATTAATTGTCTGACTGCCTGTGCGGGGCCGGTAAAAGCAATGAATATAACTGCTATTAATATGGAAGCTGCGGTTAACAGAAATTTATTTTTGTTCCTTCTTTTATTGCGTAAAGCATTCTTTTGTTTGAGCATCTCAAAGGCCTGGTTAACATCCGGGTCCGGAATATCATTTAAAATACTGTTGTATGCATCTTTTATTTCTTTGTCAAAACTCTCTTCTTTGTTCATTTTTCTTCCCCCGTTAACACAACGTCGTTTATAGCCTTTTTCTTAAGCTTTTGACGGGTGCGATGCATTTTCACCTTTAAGGTTGAAATATTGGTATCTGTCAGGACGGCTATTTCTTTAAGTGAAAGACCAAACCCATAATATAAGTTTAGCATTTTTCTCTCTTCCGGGCTAATATGTTTCAGGAGCAATTTAAGATCTTCTTTTAGCTCAATGTTCTTAAATTCATCTTGATTGCTGAATATGTTTTGGTAATCTTCGAAATTCAATTCAGTTATTTTTTTGTTTCTGTTAAATTCTTTTTTGACTACATTTAAGGCGATTACGTAGACCCAACCGGGAAAAGATTTAACATCTCTAAGTTGGTTGATATTATCGAAGGCTTTAAGGAAAGCTTCCTGTGTGGCATCCTCTGCAATGTGAAAATCTTTGCAATACAGATATACAGATTTAAAAACCTTACTATAGTGTTCCTCGAAGAGTATTTGCTCCGGCTTAGAGATGCTCATTATGACAAAATCCCCCGTAGTAATTTCATTAATAACATTATACAGTCCAACTTGTAAATAATTTGTCGGTTTGTGCAGGTGTGTGCACGTAATATTGCCCGGACTATAACATCTCTCCGTGTTTTCTTGTGAAAATTATTTCTTTGTTTATAAGTTATTAATAACTTGTTTATTGGATAGAAATTATTCTGTTTTAAAATATGATTAAAGTTTGACAAATCCGAACTGTTTATGGCAATTTTTTTCACCTTAGTTTGTAGCTTTTTTATCAAGGACAGTTCGGTAATTATTTTGAGGGAGGTTTAAAATGAAAAAGATTCTTCTCTTAGTGTTGGCTTTGAGCCTTGTTGTGGTTTTTGCAAGTGGGTGTCAGCCTGCAGATGAAGGTACTGAACCCAGAGAGTTTACAGGCTTTGATTCATTGGAAGAGGCTGCAGTATCTGAAGCTTGGCAGGACTATTTCCCTAATCAGTATGCAACATATCTGGAAACAGCCGAAATGGTTAGAACAACTTATGGTGGTTCCGGAGAAGACGGAGAAAAAATGGACTATCTGGAGATGTATCCTTTCCTGAAGTCAACTTATGCCGGTTTTCCCTTTAGTGTAAGTTACTATCGTTCGCGCGGTCATGTATATTCTTTAACAGATACTCTGGAAACCGGTAGACTTCCGGATCTGGAAACAAGGCCCGCAACATGCTTGTCATGTAAAAGTACAGATGTTGTTGTCCTGCAGGACAAGTACGGCGATGAGTGGTACAGCAGATCATTTGCCGAGGTTGTAGGAGATAACGCCATTGGCTGCCTGGATTGTCATGATGCCAATGATGCCTCCGTCACTTACCAAAGGGACTACCTGACCAAAGCTTTGGAGCAAAATACTTTCAGAAACATTAATCCTGAAGGTCGGGCCGACCTCACCTGTGCCCAGTGCCACGTAAACTATCACTTTAACCCTGAAACCAGAGAGCCGGTACTGCCCTGGAGCATCGGGTTGACGGTGGAAGATCAGTTTGAGCATTATAATCAGGGTCCCCGTTATAACGATGAATGGGAACATGAAATTACCGGTGCTTTAGTTGCCAAAGTACAGCACCCTGAGTATGAGCTGTACCACGAAGGGCAGATTCAAAGTGTCCACTCTGCAATAGGCATGGGCTGTACCGATTGTCATATGCCCGCCGTAACTGATGCAGATGGCAATGAGTTTACCTCACACAGATGGACCACTCCCCTGGAGCACATTGAAGATTCTTGCTTAACCTGTCACAGTGACTGGGGTGCAGAAGGAATCATCGAAAGAACCGAAGGAGTTCAGTCCGGCGTTTACGAGCAACAAAACAGAGTGGGTTATGAACTGGAAGAGTTCATTCTGGCTGTAGGCGAAGCAAGGGAAAACGACACTGTTTCTGCAGAGGAGCTGGAACGCCTCCAGGCAATCCACAGAGAAGCACAGTTTTATTGGGACTTCATCTGGGTAGAGAACAGCAACGGTTTCCACAACTGGGAAGAAGCCCACAGAGTTCTGGGCAATGTGGAAGAACTCTTGGAAGAAGCATGGTCAATACTTGAATAGCATCACTTACGCTACCAGCCAGGGAAAGTACTTTGGCTGGTGGCTTTTATTGTATATGTGAAATATTAATATTTTGAAGGAAAATGCTGTTGGGAGGCGAATTATTATTGCAATATTCTATTTAGTTTAGTTGAGGGGGTAGAGAATGCAGTTTACGGAAATGCTTGAGAAAGTCAGAGCCGGTACGGAATCGGCCAGTGTGGATGGAGAGCCGGTGTTTCAGTTTGCTCTTAGCGGTGATAACGGGGGAGATTTTTATATCTCTGTTGCCAATGGCAAAGGAGAGGTTAGTGAAGGGCAGGCTGAGGATGCCGATGTGACCATTGAAATGTCCGATGAGAATTTTAACAAGCTGCTTCATGGAAAGTTAAATGCCACTACCGCTTTTATGGTGGGAAAAATTAAGATTAAAGGGGATCTGTCGCTGGCCATGAAGCTGCAGTCTCTGCTTGGCTAGACAAATAAACAGACAAGGGACGCTCCCTTGTCTGTTTATTTTTGTTTGAGCTTTTGAATGTAATAGAGTGCTTGGCGCTGGAGCTGCTGATGTTCTTTGGTCAGCAGTTTTTTCTTTTCTGCGTCGGTTTCCCGCTCCAGCTGGTTTTTGGTAGCATAAATGCGTTGGCTGATGCGGTTTAATTCGGTTTTTAAACGGATTTTTTCATTGTCCATAGGCATCCCCACAATGTTGGTTTACTATGAACAATTCGCAGTTTATCAGGCAAATTCCTTCTTAAAGCAAGGCAGACCTGTGCAGCCCTGATCGTCGATGTTAGGCAGAGTGGTGGTTTCGCCGCGGTGATTTTGCAGAATATATTCTTTTTCATTTTTTTCTTTAATGTAGTAGTCGGGCATCAGCGGCACCTTGCCGATGTTTGTAGCTATTACATACATTGGCTGAGCCAGGCCTGAAGTATGACCGCGCAGTGTATCGCGGATTAACTCGGCACCTTTTTCCACCGGCGTTCTGAAATGATCGATGCCGGGTGCCGGTTCCAGGTAAAAGACATAATACGGGCGGATACGGATGGAGAGCAATTTTTGGTGTAGTTGTTGGAAAGAATGTTCGTCGTCGTTTATGCCTTTCATCAATACCGCCTGGTTGCCCACATTTACCCCACAGGTTAATAAATCCCAGATTGCCTGTGCAGTTCTTTCCGTGATTTCCTTGGCATGGTTGCACTGGGTGTTTACCCAAATCGGCACTTTGTGATATTGACCCAGCACTTTCTTTAAGCCCGGAGTTATTCTTTGCGGTAAGACAATGGGCAGCCGGCTGCCAAAGCGAATCATTTCAATATGGGGGACTTCCCGCAGTTTGCGAATAATGTATTCGATTTGGTCGTCGGGAAGCAAAAACGGGTCTCCGCCGGTAATCAATACCTCCCGCAGTTCCGGGTGCTGCCGCACCCATTCCAGTCCTTCGTCAACGTCAAAGCGCAGCTGCATGCTTTTGTCCACCACCAGTTCCTTGCGGAAGCAGTGCCTGCAGTAAATACCGCAATGGTTGGTAATAGTCATGGCAATCCGGTCTTTGTACTGCCGCGCAATGGTGTCGGGACGCTGTTCATGATTGTCGCGGTTTTCTTTGTAGACCAGATAGTTTTCTATACCGAACTCGTTAACGTTTTCATGTTTGGAAGGAATGACCTGCCTGCGGATGGGACATTCCGGGTTTTCTTTGTCCATCAAAGAGACAAAGTAGGGGGTGGTGCCCCAGCGTGTTTCACAATTACGAATGGCATCAGCTTCCTCTTCAGTCACCTTAATATACTCTTCCAATTTTTCCAGCGTGTTCACCTGGTTTTGCATCTGCCATTTCCAATCTTCCATCCGGCAAGACCTCCTTTTAAAAAACTTACCTTTATCTTAGTATTGTAACCTGACGCTATTTTAGCCGAAGCAATGTCCGCCGGAACTGGTTACATCTGCTTGTTCCGACAGGTTCTTATAGAATAGCGGACTATAAGTTTTGACAGACTAAAGAAGGATTCCAAAATCAAATTAAGGGGATGATCTGTTTAATGAACCAGCAACAACAAATGCAACAAGCTCTGCAAGCTGCCCAACAGGCACAAAACGCTGTACAGCAGGCACAAATTAAAGCTAATCCGCAACAAATCCAGCAGGCCCAACAGCAGCTTCAGCAGGCGCAGCAGCAGCTGCAGCAAACTCAGCAAGCTCTTGGCGCTCAGGCCAATCCGCAGCAAAAACAACAGCTGCAACAGGCTCAGCAGCAACTGCAGCAGGCCCAGCAGTCCATTCAGCAGGCCCAAAACAAACCCCAGCAACAGTAATCATGGATAGGAGCCCTCAAAAAGGGCTCCTTTTCTAGTCTACTCAATGTATACCAGAGATGTGTCGTTTTGGCAAGTACAAATTCCGACACTCATATGTAACAATTCTATTAAATATTGGTAACAATGTTTGAAAAATAGCCTTATAGGTGGTAGAATCTGCATTGTAGGTACATAACATTGGCTTTTGCCCGGGGGCAGAGCACGATAACAAATTTTAAAAAGAGAGGGAGGAAGAACATATGAATGCTAAGAAGTGGATGGTTTTAGTTGTTGCTTTACTGCTCATGGCTGCTTTTGCTGTAGGATGTGGTGACAACGGTAATGTGGATAATGGTAACGATAATGGTAATGACGTAGTGGCCGGACCGTCTTTTGGACACGGTACAGAAGCTCCTTATGATGACTGCATGGCTTGTCACGGAGACATCGCCGAAGATCATGAAGCCAATTATGGCGCAGATTACGAAGACCGCTGCATGGACTGCCACGAGGCTCTGTAAGTTTGATCAGGCAATAAGTTTTACTCTCGCCCCTGCAGAAGTATAAATCAAGCTCTTGTTGAGAACGCCTTAGGGCGTTCTTTTTTTTGCTCATGGGGCTCCTAAAGCACGTAACCGGCAGGTATTTATGTAATAATGTTTAATTTTAACAATATTGATAGTAATAACATACTTTTTTACATAAACATATCCGAAGGATATGGGGAGGGAAGTCGGTGAATAAGGGTAACGTTATCCATATCACTGAAGTGGACGAGGTCCGTCGGCTCAAAAAAGAGCTGGATGTTATCATTGAATCATGTTATGACGGCATCATCCTCAGTGACAGGGAGGGGCGGATTTTCCGTGCCAATCAAAGCATGGAACGTGTCTCCGGAGGTATTAAGGTAGCGGATTTATTGGGTAAGACAGCGCTGGAGCTGGAAAAAGAGGGTATTATCCTTTCACAGAGCAAAATCATTCTGGGAAAAGACCCCCTTACCCTGAAGCAGAATATCCGCACCGGTGTAGAGTTGTTTATTACCAGCAAACCCGCTTATGATGACCGGGGCCGATTTTTGTTTTATGTGGCCACCATTCGTGATATGACCGAGCTTAGTCGCCTGCGTCAGGAAGTGGAGGAAACAAAAGACCAGTCTTTTCGTTACTATCAGGAACTGTTGCAGCTGCGTGGACAGATATTGGAGCAAGACGAGATGGTTGTTATCAGCCGGAAGATGAAGGATATCTGTGAACGGGCTATCAGGGTTGCCCAGACTGATACCAATGTGCTTATCTCAGGACCATCGGGGTCGGGAAAAGAAATGATTGCCAAATTAATTCATAATTCCAGCCCCCGTAAGTCAGGTCCCTTTGTGCAGATAAATTGCGGTGCCATCCCTGAGACCCTTTTGGAGTCTGAATTATTTGGTTATGAAAAAGGAGCTTTTACCGGCGCCGGCAGGCAGGGGAAAATCGGTTTGATGGAAATGGCGGATCTGGGTACCATTCTCCTGGATGAAATCGGTGACCTTTCGCCCTTGGTGCAGGTCAAGCTGCTGCGGGCCATTCAGGAACAGGTTATCTACCGGGTAGGCTCCACCACACCTATTAAACTAAATGTCCGTATCATCGCTGCCACCAACAAGAATCTGGAAAAAATGGTGGAAGAAAATCTGTTCCGGGAAGATTTGTATTACCGTTTAAACGTAATTCCCATACATATCCCCCCTTTGCGGGAGCGTCGCGAAGCCATCGTGCCATTGGCTCTGCACTTTCTGAAAAGTTTTAACCAAAAACACGGCACAGACAAGTCCCTTTCCCCGGAAGTTTGTGCCTGCTTTGAAGAGTATGACTGGCCTGGCAATGTCCGGGAGTTGGAAAACCTGATCGAGCGGATGGTGGTTATCTCCGATGAGAAGGTGCTGACGCCCTATTGGCTGCCGCGCAATGTTTCTTCCGGCCAGGCTCCCCGCTCTGATATGAGTCCTAAGCAGGAATGCACCGCGGAAATCTCCTTAAAACAGGCCCGTGAATCCGCGGAGCGGGACGCCATATGCAGAGCACTTTCCCTGCACGGCAGCATTCGTAAGGCAGCCAAATCCCTGGGGGTTGACCATTCAACGGTTGTGCGGAAAATGAAAAGCCTGGGGCTTGAGCATAAATAAAGCAATTTTGCACCAGTAACGGTGGTTTTTCCCACCGTTACTTTTTTTTAGCCTAAAACAGATCTCTTGCAGGCAGGCCAAAAGCCTTATATCATCGCGTATTTCTGAAATTTTCAGATAATTTCAATTATTGGCACTGCTCTTGCACCACTAACGGATAGGCTGCCGGCATCTGTAAGCTTAATTAAAGAAAGGAGATGAAACAATTGGGTTATAAACGTGAAGAAGGCGGTGTTCAGCCGGGAATTAACTGGTGGAGATTTACCATCCGGATACCCGGGGTCCACGTCAAAGTTACCTGGCCCGAAGTGATTCAGGGGGGCTTGATTGCCACTGCCACAGGAGGAGCGGTGGCCCCGCTGATGATGGCTTATTTCAATGTTCCCTTTGAGGTGGCCTGGACGGTTATGTTTATTCAGATCTTCTGGGTCTGGTCCCACACCTTTTTGTTTGGCGAGCCCTATGGCCCCGGCTGGATTACACCGGCCCTGCCGTTGATTCTGGTTTTTTTGGGTGGTTTTACTCCGGGTGCCGAGGCCGTCAAGGCCATGACCGCACTAACCATCTGTGTTTCCGCAATCTTTCTTTTCTTTGGCATTACAAAGCTGGGAGGAAAGTTCTTTCAATGGATACCCGTTGAATTGCGTGCGGGAATTATTATGGGCTCTGCCATAGCAGCGTTTAATTCGGAGTTTGACCGGATTCAGACCATGCCCTACACGTTGTCGGTGGTCTGGGGTGTTGTCTTTTTGCTGATGTTTTCCGTCTGGTTCAGTAAAATCCGGGCCCAGAGTAAGTTCTTTAACAGAATTGCTTCCATGGCCTTGTTGGTTGGTTTTTTGGTGGCAGCACTGGTGGGCCCGTTATCCGGGGAAGTGGCGTTTAATATCCAGTCAGGTATCTCTTTGCCGCAGTTTGGACCGTTTCTTCAGGCTGTTTCTCCATTTTACGTAGGCTGGCCCGATTGGGCAATGTATATGAAGGCTCTGCCTTTGGCGGTAATGATTTATATCGTGGTATTTGGCGATTTGCTCATTGCCGATACACTGTTAAAGGATGCGGACCGCATTCGTACAGATGAAAAAATTATTATAGATCCCATTCGCTCCCATTTTGCCACAGCATTCCGCAACTTGGGTCATCTGTTGAGTGGTGGGGTGTTTATTCCGCTGCATGGCCCTGTCTGGACCGGCGTGACCGTGTTTATTGTGGAGAGGTATAAGGAAGGCCGGCAAACCATGGATTCCATTTATTCCGGGACCGTTAACTGGTACTGGCTGGCTTTTCCCCTGATGTTTTTAACCCCTGTGGTTACCTTTATGATGCCCATTTTGCCGGTGGCCCTGTCTATTACGCTAATCCTCACCGGATTTGCCTGCGCCTATATTTCCATGCGCATGGTAGATACACCTACAGGACGTGGTTACGCTGTATTTATCGGTCTTTTGACCGCCACATTCGGCCCCGGTTATGGCATGGTGGTGGGTATTGGTTTGTTCTTCCTCTTGTTGGTACAGCGCCGGCAGATGATTGCCATGCCCTATGATATGAATATCAAGAAGTAGAGTGGAGTGGTTATTGGCATGAGCTTTGCATATTATTCCTAATAAACCAAGAAACAGGAGAGCGATATGAGTCAACAAGTGAGTATTACCAGTTTTAACAATGACCACAGTTCTATTGCCAATGCCATTGGCCAAATTAACGGTTTTGCAAAGCTTCATACAGAAGACCGGGTCCTGCTCAAACCAAACCTGGTGATGTGGGACCGGGTCTACCCGTTTCCCAAATACGGGGTCCTCACCACTTCTGTGGTAATGGAAGGGGTGGTGCGGGCGCTAAAAGAGTATGGGTGCACCAAGATCGCCATCGGCGAAGGGGCCATTGTGGATAAGGGTTTGGGCTCAGACACAACGGCCGCCTTTGCCGGCCTGGGCTACCATAAGCTGCGGGACCGTTATGGTGTGGAACTGGTGGACTTTAATGACGGGCCTTTTGTCCAAACCGACTTCGGCGGCTATTCTCTGGATGTTTCTGCTCATGTGCTGGAAACAGATTTTCTCATCAATCTGCCGGTGCTGAAAACCCACAGTAATACAAAGGTGTCTTTAGGGTTTAAGAATCTGAAAGGCTGCCTAAACAGCAAGTCAAAAATGTTCTGTCATCATACCGAGCTGCCGCTGGAGGGGTTTGTCTGTGCCCTGGGTGAGAAAATCAAACCTGCCCTAACCCTAATTGACGGCATCTATGCTCTGGAAAAGGGTCCCGTTGTCAACGGCCGGGCCTACCGAACCGATGTGCTCATTGCTTCCACAGATATGTTTGCTGCCGATGTGGCAGGGGCACGGGTGCTGGGCTTTGCGCCGGAGGACATTGCTTACCTGCAGCAATATGCCGCCGGGTATAACCGCAGCTTTGACGACATTGAAGTAATCGGTGAACAGATAAAAGATGTGGCGCATTCCCTGGAATGGGACTGGGCCTGGCTTGAGGATGACTCCGGTCCGGAAGCGTTTATCCGTCAGGGAATCAAGGGTATCCACTTTCCCAAATACGATAATACCATCTGTTCCGGCTGTTCTTACCTGAATAATTATTTGCTTATTGCTTTAATGGGAGCATACGCCAAGGCGCCTTTTGCAGGCATGGAATTTTTGGGCGGCAAAGCCTCCCGTTCAAAGGGAGGCTTTGCCAAAACCTTTCTGTTTGGCAAGTGCGCGATCCATGCTAACCACAATAACCCCCATATCAGCGAAGCGGTACCCATCAAAGGCTGTCCGCCGGATATACCCCGAATTCTTGAAGCGCTGACCGGCCAGGGAATTCCCGCCGACGACCGGGCCTATGCTGCTTACCGCGCCGCTTTAGCCAAACGGTACGAAAACCGGGGGGAATATGTTGAAGAGCACTTTAGTGTTATGCAGTAGCGCATCACATTTTTGCACCACGGTGCAGATTCGCACCGTTTTGTGAGGGCCTGGATATCGCAAACCCTTGTATTAATACCTATTCTTAAGTTTCTGAACATTAAAAACATTGGCACCGGTTTTGCACTTAATAACCGGGAGAGAAAGGAGCTGAATAAATGTTTAGATTATCGGCAGAGCAGTTGGCCATGCAAAAAATGGCCCGCGACTTTACGGAAAAAGAAATTATTCCGGTGGCTGCTGAGTATGATGAACAGGAGAAGTTTCCCGATGCGGTGATTCGTAAAATGTGGGAAACGGGCCTGGTCAATTTTACGGTCCCTGAAGCTCTGGGCGGGGTGGGGCTGGACACGCTGACCTCCTGCGTGTTAACAGAGGAGTTGGGCAGAGGCTGCGCCGGTATTACCACGGTGGCCGCTGCCAATTCGCTGGCGCTCTACCCTATCCTGATTGCCGGCAGCGAAGAGCAGAAGAAAAAGTTTATTCCTCCCATCACCACCGCCGGCAAATATGCCGCCTTTTGCCTCACCGAGCCCAACGCCGGCTCCGATGCGGCATCTGTTGCCACCAATGCTAAAGCGGTGGACGGCGGTTATGTGTTAAACGGCAGTAAATGCTTTATCACCAACGGTGACGTGGCCGATCTGTTTGTGGTTTTTGCCACCGTTGATAAGAGTAAAGGCTTAAAAGGGCTAACCGCCTTTGTGGTTCCCAAAAGCGATGGCGTCAGTGCCGGGAAAAAGGAGATAAAGTTGGGCATCCGCGCTTCCAGTACGGTGGTGGTTAACTTTGATAACGTCTTTGTCCCGGCAGAAAATGTGCTGGGCGGAGAAGGGATGGGCTTTAAGGTTGCCATGCAGACTCTGGATACATCCCGGCCATTAATCGGTGCGTTGTCCGTTGGCGTGGCCCGCGGCGCTTATGAGAGTGCTGTGAAATACGCTAAAGAAAGGGTGCAGTTTGGCCAACCCATCGCCAACTTCCAGATGATTCAGGCCATGCTGGCCAATATGGCCACCCGCATCGATGCGTCCCGGCTTTTGGTCTGGCGCGCCGCCGATATGGTGGATCAAAAAGATGCCTCCTTTGCCAAAGAATCGGCCATGGCCAAAATGTATGCCAGTGATGTGGCCATGGATGTGACCACCGACGCGGTACAAATCCTGGGGGGCTACGGCTATTCCCGCGAATATCCGGTGGAGAAGTATATGCGCGATGCCAAGATCATGCAAATTTATGAAGGTACCAATCAGATTCAGCGCCTGGTCATTGCAGGTAATATTCTAAGGTAGGTGTAGACAAAAATGTCATTTAACTATTTACAGGTTACAACAGAAGAGAAGATGGCCGTCATTACCATCAATCGCCCCAAGGTTTTAAACGCTCTAAAGTACGAAGTGCTTCTGGAGCTGCAGGAAGCGTTTAACAGCCTGCGTGAGGACAACGAGGTCAAAGTGGTGATTATCACCGGTTCCGGAGAAAAGGCTTTTGTGGCCGGGGCCGATATCGGCGTAATGGCCAATCTGGGTCCATTGGAAGCACAGAAATATATTCGTGCCGGCCATGAAACCTTTGATTTGATTGCCGCCTTCCCCAAGCCGGTAATTGCCGCAGTAAACGGCTTTGCCCTGGGCGGCGGCCTGGAGTTGGCCCTGGCCTGCGATTACATTTTTGCTGTGGAGGAAGCAAAGTTTGGCCTGCCGGAAATTACCCTGGGTATTATCCCGGGCTGGGGCGGAACCCAACGGCTGCCCCAGGCGGTGGGCATCGGCCGTGCCCGGGAGTTGGTATACACCGGCAAGGTCATCGATGCTCAGGAAGCAGAAAAAATAGGTCTGGTAAACCGCCTGTTTCCCGCAGACGGATTTCTGACTGCGGTACAGGCTGAGGCAAAAACTCTGGTACAGCGCAGCCTGGTGGCCCTAAACATGGCTAAAACCGCCATTAATGCCCATCTTGATGCGGGAGGTCCTGCCGGTAAAACGGTGGAAATCCAGTCGGTCTGCATCTGCTTTGCCTCCAATGACCAAAAAGAAGGAATGGCCGCATTTCAGGAAAAACGTAAACCGAAGTTTACCGACAGTTAAGAGGTGAAGACAATGAAAGATGTGTTAATTGTAGCAGGAGCCAGAACGCCCATCGGCGATTTTGGCGGCCAGTTCAAAAATCTGCTGGCCAATGACCTGGCGGTAACAGCGGTGCAGGAAGCGGTAAAACGCGCCGGCCTGGCTCCGGAAATGGTGGAAGAGGTGATTTTGGGCAACTGTGTTCAGCGCACCGACGAGCCCAACCTGGCCCGCACCGTGGCTCTAAAGGCCGGGTTCCCCAAAGAAACCACCGGCTTTACCATACAACGCCAATGCAGCTCCGGCATGCAGGCCTTTGTTTCGGCCCACCAGGAAATAGCCATGGGAGATGCGGAGGTGGTGGTGGCCGGCGGCGCAGAATCCATGAGCAGTGCCCCGTACGTATTAAAAGATGCCCGCTGGGGCAAGCGCCTGCAGCACGGTCAGTTGACCGACGGCCTGTGGGAATTGCTCACCGATCCCATTCATAATATACTGATGGGGGTAACGGCGGAAAACCTGGCGGATAAATACTTCATCACCCGGGAAGAGCAGGATACTGTGGCTCTGCGCAGCCATAACAATGCCGGCCGTGCCGCAAAGGACGGCACCTTTTCCGAGGAGATTGTCCCTGTGCCGGTAAAGGGGCGCAAAGGTGAAGTGAAAATGATTGACAGCGATGAACACATCCGCTGTGATCTAACCATGGAGAAGTTGGCCAAGTTGCCCCCCGCCTTTAAAGAAGGGGGTACGGTTACCGCCGGTAACTCCTCAGGACTAAATGACGGCGCCGCCGCCATGGTGCTGATGAGCGAAGAGCGGGCCGTAAAGGAAGGAGTCCGCCCCCTGGGCAGGCTGGTCAGCTATGCGTGGGCGGGGGTGGAGCCGGAGCTGATGGGTTACGGCCCGGTGCCCGCCACTTTAAAAGCATTGGAGAAGGCCGGGCTGAACATGGGTGACATTGGCCTGATTGAGGTAAATGAAGCTTTTGCCGCCCAGTATCTGGCCTGTGAAAAACTGCTAAACTTAAACCGCAACATCGTCAATGTCAACGGCAGCGGAGTAGCTCTGGGACATCCGGTGGGCTCTACCGGCGCCCGGATAATCCTAAGCCTCTTAAATGAACAGCGCCGACGCCAGAAAAGATACGGCCTGGCCACACTGTGTGTGGGCGGCGGTATGGGTATGGCGGTTATTATTGAACAGCTTTAGGAAGGGGGAGGACTATGTCGATACAAAAGATCGGTGTGATAGGTGCCGGCACCATGGGCAGCGGCATTGCCACAGTGGCTCTTAATGCCGGATTTGCCGTGGTGCTCCAGGATGTGGCCGATGAATTTATCCAGCGCGGCAAAAAATCCATAGCTTCCAATTTGGGACGTGCGGTAAAGAAGGGGAAAATCACCCAGCAGGAGGCCGATGACCGCCTGGCCAAACTGACCATCACCACCAGTCTGGCACAAATGCAGGATGTGGACGTTGTAATTGAAGCCATCTTTGAGGATATGGCCAAAAAGAGGGAGATTTACGCTGAGCTGGACCGGATATGTAAGCCCCAGACCTGGTTTGCCTCCAACACTTCCGGTTTGAGCATCACCGAAATGGGCGCCGCCACTAACCGTCCGGACCGTATGGTAGGAATGCACTTTTTTAACCCGGTGCCGGTGATGAAGCTGGTGGAGGTCATCCGCGGTGACGCCACCTCCGATGAAATCTTTTCTGCCGCCATGTCTTTATCACAGACTTTGGGCAAGGAACCCATTGCCGTCAATGAAGCACCGCTTTTTGTGGTAAACCGCATTCTTGTTCCCATGCTAAATGAAGCAGTTTTTGTCCTGCAGGAAGGTGTGGCTTCCCGTGAAGATATTGACAAAGGGATGCAGCTGGGGGCAAATCACCCAATTGGCCCACTGGCCCTCTGTGATTTGGTAGGGCTGGATGTGATGCTGATGGTATTGGATAACCTTTATGCGGAAATGGGTGACTCCAAATACCGGGCCTGTCCCCTGTTAAGAAAAATGGTCCGGGCAGGACGCCTGGGCCGCAAATCCGGTAAAGGATTTTATGACTACGAATAGAAACCGTTCTGCGCAGCGGGGCTACCCACACCAGTCACTGCAGCAGTACGGCTGCACCCGCCTTCTTATACCCACTCCTTTTCCCATTGGCCCCACCAATGTTTACCTGCTGCAGGGGGATATCCCCACCCTGATTGATACCGGTACCATGTGGCCTGTGGGCCAAGAAGCAATGGCAACTGCACTGGCCCGGGAGGGCCTGGCCCCGCAGGATATCGGCCGGGTCCTAATCACCCACGGACACAGCGATCACGCCGGACTGGCCTCTTGGCTACAAGAGCAAGGCGCAGAAATTTTTATCCATCCTGCTGAAGCCCAAAAGCTCTCCGGCATAGATATGTTTGCCCTGCGAGAAAAGTTTCTCCGACAGACCGGCGTTCCTGAAGAAATGATTGCCTCGTTTCGCAAAGTTGGCGACATCCGCTACTACGGCAATCTTAAAGACTATCAGCCACTATCGGACGGAGATGAATTTTCCTGCGGCCGGTTAACCTTGTCGGTGGTGGCCACACCGGGCCACTGCCACGGTCATATGGCTTTTTACGAAGCCGAAAAGCAAATACTCTTTGGCGGCGATACTTTACTGGAAAATGTCAGCCCCAACCCCATGCCCGAACTTCACATGGGAGAGCGCACCCCAAGCCTTACGGAATTTCTGAAAACACTGCAGCGGCTGGAAGGACTTCCTGCCCGCACCGTACTGCCGGGGCACGGCGACCCGTTTCAAAACATCGCTGAAAGGATTGCCCATGTTCGCCAGGAACATCAAGTGCGCCTGCAGACAGTACTGACGCTTTTGGCAGACGGTCTCACCCCTTACCAACTGGCACTAAAGCTCTATGGGCAGGTCCGGGGCTGGAATGTTTATCTTGCCATGGCTGAAACCTGTGCCCATCTGGACTTTCTGATGGAAATAAAGTTAGTACAGGTAACTGAGAATAACACAGGCGGCATAGTGTACCGCCCGGCTGCCGGGCAAATGCCGGGAAACTTAAAGCTCCATAATAACAGCACTTAAGGAGGTGAAACCCGGCTTCTTCAAAAGTTGCCGGGGATGCCAATGATGATGAATCACCAATTACTCATCAAGACCATGCTGGAGAGAGCGTACAAGTTATTTCCCAAAAAGGAGATCTTTTCCCGTGGATTAGACCGGGATATGAGATATACCTACGGAGATTTTTATCCCAGAGTCTGCAAACTGGCCAATGTTTTGCAAGCACTGGATGTTAAGCAGGGCGACAAAATCGGCACCTTTGCCTGGAACAACCACCGCCACCTGGAATTATACTTTGCCATTACCTGCAGCGGGTCAGTTCTACATACCCTGAACCTGCGCCTGTTTCCCGAACATGTTATTCATGTTATCAATCACGCCGAAGATAAAATAATCTTTGTGGACGAGGATTTGCTGCCCATTGTGGAAAAAGCGGCACCTCAGCTGACCACCGTAGAAAAATACGTTATCATGACCGACAAGGATGAACTGCCGGAAACATCCCTTTCTCCGGTGTACCATTATGAAAAACTGCTGGCGGAAGCCGCCGATACATATGACTTTCCCGATCTGGATGAAAACACTCCTGCCGCCATGTGCTATACCACCGCCACCACCGGCCTGCCCAAAGGGGTAACCTACACCCACCGCTCCATCTATCTGCACAGTCTGGCCGAATCTCTCCCCGATGTACTGGGCCTTTCCGAGCGGGATGCGGTTCTACCCGTAGTGCCCATGTTCCATGTACTGGCCTGGGGCCTGCCCTTCTCCTGCACTTGGATGGGCTCCAAACTGGTGCTGCCCGGCCGGGTGCTGACCCCTGAAGCTCTCTGCACCCTTATGGAGCAGGAAGGCGTCACCATGGCCGCCGGTGTGCCCACCATCTGGATGGGAATCTATCAGCACTTAGACAGCGGCGCCAAATATGACCTCTCCAAACTACGCTACATTGTAAACGGCGGCTCAGCCGTCTCCAAAACCCAGATTGCCGCCTTTGAAAAGAAATTCGGCCTTAGCATTCTCCATGCTTACGGCATGACGGAAACTTCCCCGGTGGTGCTTTGCTCCACCATGAAGAGTTATATGGAAGACTGGGATGAAGAAGAGCAATATGCCATGCGGGCCAAACAGGGCGTGCTGGTTCCCGGCCTGGAAATGAAGATTGTCAACGACGAAGGAGAAGAAGTGGCCTGGAACGGTAAAGAAATGGGCGAGTTATGCGTTCGCGGCCCCTGGATTACCTCCGAATATTACAAAGAGCCGGAGCGCAGTGCTGAAAACATCAAAGACGGTTGGCTCTACACCAACGACATTGTCACCATTGACGAGGAAGGGTTTATCCTGATTCAGGACAGAGCCAAAGACTTAATCAAAAGCGGCGGGGAATGGATCTCTTCGGTGGATCTGGAAAACACCATTATGGCCCATCCCGAAGTGGTGGAAGCGGCAGTTATTGCCGTCCCCGACCCCAAATGGCAGGAGCGCCCCATGGCCTGTGTCGTCTTAAAAGACGGCTCCAACGTCACCGAGCAGGATATCCTGGATTTCCTCAAACCCAAAGTAGCCAGGTACTGGATGCCCGATAAAGTCCAGATCATCGGCGAAATCCCCAAAACCAGCGTAGGCAAATTCAACAAAAAAGCCCTGCGCGAAACATACGCCAAATAACCTGGGGGTCAGGTTTAACATTATTAATCATTTAACAAAAAAACGTCTGCGCGACATTAACCAGTCGCCAGACGTTTTGCTTTTCTTTGATTAGGCCCCGGAAACTAATGGGTAGGGTCTTTGGTCATGGCCAGATAAATTCCGGAGCCCAGGGGATTGCCGATTAATAGCAGGGTGCCTGCAACAATGAACCCCACAATACTCAGCAATCGGGAAGGGCCTGTTTCCCTGCTCTGCTCCACATAGATTCTCTCAGGGCCTTCTGCTCCGCCTACCGGACTTTCTGAGTATCCATCTGAGATGTCAACCTCTTGCACATAGGAGACAGTTTCCACTGAAGTGGTATAGGCACCAATCGCTGCCATGGGTAGAAGTAGTAGCATAAATACCGGCAGCACTGTGGCCACTATTTTATGTCTGGTTTCCCAGGAAGGAGAGAGCCAGGCCAAAATAATTCCTACCGGCCATAAAAAGATGGTGAGGATAATAATTAAAACAGGAGGGAAGGGCTGTGTTGTTGGGGCCTGCCTTTTTTCAGCCAGGTTGTGCTTCTCTCTGAATTCAGCGGCAATTTCCCGGGCGTCGCCGAACCGTTCCAGAATGTTGCGCATTTCCGCAGGTGATTCCCCGGCAGTATGATTCCATTCCTCCACAAAGTGAGAACGGATTTCCGCCACAAAATCCCGGCGCAAAGAAGGAGAGATATCGGAGAGTTCTCGTTCCACATCATCCAGATATTGATTAAGCAGCTGTTCAGACTGATAGTCCATATTATTGTTCCCCCCATAATATCCCGTCTACCGACTGGGAAAAGTGTGACCAGCTTTCCTTAAACTCATTGAGGGCTCTCATCCCATCCCGGGTAGCCCGGTAATATTTACGGGGTACCGCACTGCCTGATTCCCGCCACGCAGCCTGAACCAAGCCCTCTTTATGCAGCCGGGAAAGCAAAGGATAGATGGTGCCTTCATGAGTTGTCAGTCCGCGTTCCGTCAGCACCTTGACAATCTCATAACCGTATTTTTCCCCCTCGGCAATAACCGCCAGGACACAATACTCCAAAGCCCCTTTTTTAATTTGGATTAACGATTTATCTTTTTTCATCTCAAATATAGTGTAAAACAATATGCCTTTTAATGCAAGGTATGTTTTTTACATCTCAATAAGACAAGTAATATGGTGTTTCTACCAACAGATGTTTTATTCCATGATTTAGACATGTTAGCAGGAAATGCAAATTGTGCCAAGAATTAAATTAATGACGGAAGTTGGCTCCGGAGGCGATGTTATGTCTTTGCGCAACAAAACATTCTTAATCTTGGGAAGCACCTTGATTCTCCTGCTTGTCACCATGTACGGTGCTTTTAACCATATCTTTTTACAAAGCAGCAATGAGATGGAGAGAAACGACGTTAAACAAAATATCACCCGTATTAACCGTGCCCTGCAGTCCGAGTTGAGAAAATTGGATACGGTGGCCTTTGACTGGGCCAACTGGGACGCAACCTACGATTTCATGGAAACCAGATCCCAAGACTCCCTTGAAAATCTGGCCGATGATTACTTTGTCAATCTTCAATTAAACTTTATGCTGTTTCTTGACTCCCGGGGCATGATTGTTTATGCTACAGGTTTTGACCTGGATGAAGAAGCAAAAAAGCCAATACCGAAAGGATTATCCACACACCTGGGACCGGATAGTCCGTTTCTTTCTGCTGAAGCCGATTCAGTTAATGGGTTGCTTACCCTGGCATCAGATACAGCTATGGTTGCCGCCCGCCCTATCCTGCCTCCCGGCGAAGACGGTTCTCCCCGCGGCACACTGGTTGTGGGACGATATCTTGGGAGTTCGGATTTAGCCACCTGGTCGGCAAGCACCCTGGTACCCATACAGAAATATAGTTACTCAGATTTTCATTATCCGGAAGACCTGACCCCCGTCACTGTAGACGGACAAAAGGGCTATGTTTCCGTAGTAAATAACAGCACCATCTCCGGAATCTCTGTCTTGGCAGATCTGTATGGGGAGCCGGCAGCGGTGCTGGAGTTTGATCAGGCCCGCCCCATCCAGCAAATGGGTGCGGAGACCTTCCACCGCATGACTCTGATAATGTTAATAATCGCCCTGCCCTTTAGCATCTTCATGATTTTCTTTATGGAAAAAACAATACTTTCCCGGGTTTCCCGGCTTAGCCAGAGCTTTGAGAAGGTTGAAAGCAGAAAAGATGTTTTTAAACGCTTGGAGAAAGAAGGCGTCAAAGACGAACTGTCTTCACTGACGGGAAATATTAATCAGATGCTCAATCAACTGGAAGAATCCCAGCAAAACATGATGATTACCCAAAACCTGCTGGATTTGGTGGTCCACCTTGACCCGGAGGGCCGTTTTAGCTATATCAGCCCCAGCCACAAAGCGGTGCTTGGTCACGATCCCCATGACTTGTTAGGTGTTTCTGCCTTTGATCTTGTCCATCCCTCCGACAGGGCTAAGGTAGTGGAATCGTTTTCCCAGTTTGCACACACACAAACCATCGAGCGGCAGGAATTTCGTTACCGGCACATCAAAGGCCACTATCTCTGGCTGGAGTCCATCGCCAATCCCCTGTACGATGAACACGACAATATCACCGGCATCCTGGTAAGCAGTCGTGACATTACCGCCCGCAAAGAAATGGAAGAACAAATGCGCCGGCTTAGCCTTTATGATACCTTAACCGGCCTTTATAATCGCACTTATTTCGAACAGGAAATGCGCCGCCTGCAAAACGGCCGCAGCGCTCCCATCGGCATCATCATCTGCGATGTGGACGGGCTGAAACTCTTTAACGACAGCATGGGCCACAGTGTTGGCGATGATTTGCTGCGCAGCGCAGCGGAAGTGATTAAGAGCTGTTTCCGTGAAGAGGATATGGTGGCCCGTATTGGCGGCGATGAGTTTGCCGTCCTGCTGCCCCACAGTACCCCCGAAACTCTGGAGACCGCCTGCCACCGCATCCGGGAAGCCATCTCCCGCTACAATGAAGAGAGCCCCGGACTCCACCTCAGCATCTCCATTGGCCATGCCATTGGAGACGGCGGCACCAATATAACCGAACTGTTCAAAGAGGCAGACAATAACATGTACCGCGAAAAGCTTCATCGCAGCCGCAGTGCCCGCAGTGCTACGGTCCAGATTCTTATGAAAGCACTGCAAGCCAGAGACTATGTTACCGAAGGGCACGCCGACCGCCTGCAAAATCTGGTAGGCCAACTGGCCCAGACCCTGGAACTTCCCAAGCACAAAATCTCCGATATTCGTCTGTTTGCCCAGTTCCATGATATCGGCAAGGTAGGAATACCGGATCGTCTGCTTTTTAAAAAGGCACCTTTAAATGAAGAAGAAAGACAAGAGATGAAGCGCCACTGTGAAATCGGCCACCGTATTGCTTTATCGGCGCCGGATTTGGTGCCAATTGCCGACTGGATTCTTAAACACCATGAGTGGTGGGACGGCAACGGCTACCCCTTCGGGTTAAAAGAACTGGAAATTCCTCTGGAGTGCCGCATCCTGGCCATTGCCGATGCCTATGATGCCATGACCAGCCAGCGCCCTTACCGCGATGCCTTATCGCACAAAGAAGCGGCAGAAGAGCTGCGCAAGTACTCCGGCAGTCAGTTTGATCCCAATCTGGTGGAACCGTTCCTTGATATTGTGGAGCAGCAGCTGAAAGAAGCCAACCAAAACAGAGATAACGATATTGCCTAAACCCGCAGCCTGCTGCGGGTTTAAATTATCCCAAAAATTAATATCCCGTAACATGAAGGATATGCCTCCACCGACAGCGAAAATATTGCTAAACCCAATTTCATGGAGGTACATATGAAAAAGAAAATTATTCTGCTTATAGCCGTCCTGGCTATAGGCTTACTATTTGTGAACGCCAACCCACTGGAAATACTGGAAACTTTTGCGGTCCCCGATGCACCCAATGAAAAAGAACCGATAGAAACTGACCCCGACCCGGATGCTCCTGCAGTTGCTCTGGACCAACCGGCAGATGCTCCAGCGGAAGAAGAGCTGGATATCCCCCAGGAACCGGAGCTGCCGGAAATCGATTTCGTTAATGATTCCATGGATGAACTGGTGGACAGGCTCTCTTACATGGAGACACCCATTGAAGGGCGCAGCGTGACTTCCGTTAACGGGCAGCTTCCCAATGCTCCCCGTAATTACCGCAACGGAGTTCACGAAGGCCTGGACTATTACAACACCATCGGCCGTGACGTATTGGCAGCGGGGCCGGGAACGGTAATCCGCGCCGACCACGGTTATGTGGAAATGACACTGGAAGAATATGAAGATGTTATCCGCAGATCCATCACCGCCAACGGTACTCCTCCGGAATTGTTGGACAAGCTGCGCGGTATGCAGGTCTGGATTGAACATCCCGACGGTGTGGTAACCCGTTATGCCCATCTAAAAGAGATTCGCCCCGAAATCACCGAGGGAACCATTGTGGAAACGGGACAAGCCATAGCAACCGTGGGCAATACCGGTATGCGCGCCAACGTTACCGGTGTAATAGAAAGCCCCAGCGGTGAACCCCATCTCCACTTTGAAATCTGGCACGGCAATACATTCCTGGGCCAGGGCCGCTCTCCGGACACCGTCCGCAGACTATACTCACGTATCTTAGATTAAAAGCCGGATTTTTTCCGGCTTTTTATTTTTTTGTATAAACCACTCCCTTCGTCGCAGAATATAAACAGCAAACGAAGGGAGGAAGCATATTGAATCTGTCAACAAAAGAAGTAAACTACTTAAAGGATCATCTTTCCTGGGAGTTGGCCGCCGCCAAAAAATGCTACAATCACGGCCAGCAGTGTCAGGACCAGAAACTTTCCCAATTACTTGATGACATCGGCCGTATGCACCAGGAAAACTTTGTGGACATCTTAAACTACGTAAACCAAAAAGCCAAGGAGGTCTAGCATGGATCCCAATGCCACCATTACCACAGAAACCGGCGCTCAAAAAATCGGCAAACAAGTCTCCATCAACTTTCAAAAGGATCAGTCCATCAATGATCTGGATCGTCTCTATGACGTCCTGTTGCACCATAAGCATATGATGAATGTTTATCAGATTTCCTCCTCTGAAGCGGTGGACATCAACCTCCACAATCTCCTGAATACCTGCCGCCACCGGCTGCAGCAACAACACGGCAAAGTCCTGGACACTCTCTTTAATATGGGGGAATACACCGCCGACATCGCACCCCCTTCTCAGGTAAAAGATATCTCCGCTGTTTTCATGGGCTACCTAAACCAATTACCCTACAAAACAAAAATGCCCCATTAAACTCACCGCAAGGTGAGTTTTTCCAAGCTGTCATCTTTCCGCAATCACCTTAGTATGTTATAATTAAAGCCTACGAAAACCAAGAGGTGAGTGCACTGAAGCTCTTAAAACCAAATCAGATGGTGGATTCCATCTACCACATAGACCTGCAGCAATTAAAACAACAGGGGATTAAAGCCATCATTGCGGACCTGGATAATACACTGGTGCCCTGGCGTTCTTCCGAAGTACAGGAAAAACTGGTTGACTGGATTAATACCGTTCGCGACGCCGATTTAAAAATTGCCATCGTCTCCAACAACACATCCGCCCGGGTAGAAGCCATGTCCTCCCAATTGGGTGTAATTGCCCTGGGCGGCGCTATCAAACCCCGCCGCGGTGCTTTTCGCAGCATTGCCGCCCAATTCAATCTCTACCCCAAGGAAGTGGCGGTGGTGGGAGACCAACTCTTTACTGACATCTTAGGCGGCAACCGCACCGGCATGCATACCATCCTGGTCACTCCCATGAGTACCCATGAATTCATCGGCACTAAAATCGTCCGCCAAATAGAAAAAGTATTTCTCCGTAATTTAAATAACAAAAGCACCTGATTCCAGGTGCTTTTGGTCGTACTATCTTTTTCCCTGCATCATTTGACGCTGCTCCATCTGGCCGCCTCTGGGCTCCGGTACGCGTTCCAGATTCTCGCGGATCCGTGTCTCCATTATTTCCTCACACTGTTCAGCATGCTCTGCAGTGACACGGCCTTCTTCCACCATGAGAGCCATCTGCTCCCGGCGAAAATCTACCACGGAATCTACCAGCTCATCGGCGCTCACGCCTCTGCTCTCGGCAACTCCAATCATGGATTTACCCTCTCTGCGAGCATCCCGCAAAGCCTCTTCATCCATGTCCAGCGCCTCGGCGATATAAGGACGGGTTACGCCCTGGCCCAGCCCCATGCTGCCTTCCTGTGCATTTCTGCCAAAACCTTCACCGGCAAATGCACTTACCGACAGAGCCACCAGCAAGCCCAGCACCAATACTGCCACAACTCCTTTACGCATAACCATTCACCTCCCTTTAATTTTTTTTAAGTACACTTATACTATAGCCAACGAATATGGAGAACCAATGTAGACAATATGGAGATGGTATAGAGATTTGCTCCATTGCGCACACTAACTTTCGAGGTGGTGCCAGTGGATCTTCTGGAAAAAATGAGGGAGGCGTATCAAAGCGCCAAACCAACCCCCGAAAAAAAATTACAGGATGTAATCGTCAACAGGGAGACAGGCGAATACACTTTTATCTGGGAAGAAAAAAATAAGCCTTAGGCTTATTTTTTTTGAATTTCCTGCCATCTGACAGGGAATCCACACATCTATGAAGAAACATTTTTTAGAGGTGATATTCATGAAAATATCAGGCCGAACAAAAATTACCGGGATTTTTGGCGACCCGGTAGAGCATTCCCTGTCTCCCGCCATGCACAACGCCGCCTTTGCCCATCTGGACCTGGACTACGTCTATGTGCCTTTTCACGTCAACACCGATGACATAAAAAGAGCCGTGGGCTCCATCAAAGCACTAAACATCACCGGCGTAAACGTAACCGTGCCCCACAAACAGGATGTAATCCCGTTTCTTGACGAAATAGACAAAACCGCCAGCCGCTGCAGCGCAGTAAATACCATCGTCAACAAAGACGGTATCCTCACCGGCTACAACACCGACGGTACCGGCTTTATCGATTCCCTCAAAGAATACGGCTTCAACCCCAAAGACAAAGAAGTAGTAATCATCGGGGCCGGCGGCTCTGCCCGCGCCATCTGTGCAGCCCTCCTGGAAAACAAGGTCTCCCAAATAACCATCATCAACCGTTCCCTGGAAAATGCAGAACAACTGGCTGAATCCCTTGGGCAGGCCCACACATTCAGCGTCATACCCCTAATTTCCAACTACTCACCGTCCATCTATAGCGCCGACCTGGTGGTAAACACCCTGTCCATCCCCTTTAAACAAGAAGACGGCGACTGGCTCGTTGACCTCTCCAGTGCCGCCGGCGCTCTCTTTTACGACCTGCGTTACGGAAAAATGCCCTCGGATTTCCTCACCTACGCCAAAGAACTAAAAAGCCCCGGCCTGGACGGCCTGGGCATGTTGCTCCACCAGGGAGCAAGAGCCTTTGAACTATTCACCGGCACAAAGGCTCCCACTGACATTATGAAAAAAGCGACTTCTACTTAATTTTACCCGTCACCGGATCATAATCAAAATCCGCAGCACCGGTAACCGGATTCACCGGCATTTCCCGAAAGTATCCGTTTTCCACCAAGCTCTCTAAATCATCGGGATACTTGCCGTTTTCCAGCTGGTAGATCTCCACCGCTTGCTGCATTACCTTCACATTATAGGACAAGACACTGTTTTGCACAGTACCGATATGCTCACTGTACACAGTAATTCCGGTCCCCGAAAGTGTAACCAATATCACCAAAACAATAAATAATTCCGCTAACCTCATGTATAACACCTCACACAGGAAATTTTACCCAAATTCTTTTGTGTTATACATATGCCAACTGAATCTGTAATATTCTTCCTTCAAGAAAAGCACCTGTTTTCAGGTGCTTTCTGTGTTAAAGCTGCATAGTCAAAAATAAGAAACCATAGTAAACCATTAATAGTGAATAGGCCGCAAAAATTACTGATACATAGCCAAACAACCTGCGCCCAACCCTGACCCTCACCAACCAGAGAAATAATAATAACAGCGGCACAATAATCAATTTAACCTTAGGAAAGTAAGCCGTATCCACAATCAAAGCCATCACCGGATTTCCTTCTCTGAAACCTAAACTTAAAGCATGTAGCGTCAGAAAATAGTCCGCCGCATTAAAAAAGGCAACACAAATTAACATCAACCCTATCAGCCTAAATCTGTTATTTTCATCGCATATGTACTGCAACTATCATGCCTCCGGTCTTTTTTATCATTACTATGGAGTACTTGCGGTAAACTTGCCTTCTATTATGTACAACCATGTTTCTTTCTAAAACAAAAAAAGCACCCGCAGGTGCTTTATTCTCTAACTGAAGACTTCCCAAAAGAGCCATGCATAGTAAACCATTAACAAAAAGTAAGCAATAAATATAATCCACACATACACATACAATCTTTTGCCAACCCGCTGCCGGTTCAGCCACAACAAAAGCAGCAACAGCGGCACCAAAACCAGCTTCACCTTGGGAAAATACACCGTATCCACAATCATATCCATAACCGGATTCCCTTCCCGCATCCCCCGACTAAGGGCATACAAAGTCAGAAAGTAATCCGCCACATTAAAAACACCCACACCCAACAGCAATAACCATAAAAGCCTGTCCCGGCCACCTGCTTTTGTTAACCCTCCCATGATATCCCCCCATACATATCTTACCAAACAAATATAAAGGGTAGATAAACAAAGTCTTGCATTGATAGACATCCGACCAAAATAATGCTATCTTAAAGAGCATAGGAGGGAACAATCATGAACGTAGCCATTATTCAGCTGGAAGTAAGTGATGTACATAGCAGAGAAGAGAGATTCAAAAAAGTGGAGCAAATCATGCTCGAGCTTCATGCCGGCAATCCACAGCCGGATCTGATTCTCCTGCCGGAAATATGGGGAAGCGGCTTTTTCAGATTCCAGGATTACGCCGCCCACAGTGAAGAAGCAGAAGGGGAGACCTATTCCTTTTTAGCTCCCTGGGCAGAAAAAATGAACTGCCACATCTTAGGCGGCAGCATTGTAGAACGAGACGGAAACCATTTATATAATACAGCTTTATTCATCGACCCCCATGGAAAACTAATCAGCAAGTACAGAAAAATCCACCTCTTTGGCTATAAATCTGAAGAGAGCAAACTCTTAACCCGCGGCACAACTCCCACAGTTATAAAAACAGACCTGGGCACATTCGGCATCTCCACCTGCTACGACCTTCGTTTCCCCGAACTGTACCGCAAAATGGCAGACCTTGGAGCCCAAGCCTTCCTGGTTACCTCCGCCTGGCCCCTGGCCCGCCTGGAGCACTGGACCCTCTTTAACAGAACCAGAGCCCTGGAGAACCAGTGCTACCTCATTTCCTGCAACTGCTCCGGCCAGATAAAAGAAAACCCCTTCGCCGGCAACAGCATGATGGTAGACCCCTGGGGAACAGTACTACACTCCGCAGGGGAAGAACCTGCCCTATTACATGGCAGTATAGATCTAAGCCATGTCTCAGAAATACGAGATAGTTTCCCAGCTTTTAACGATCGCGTTTTATTGTAACATAGCCTACAGTAATAAAGCCCGCCAAAAGGCGGGCTTTATTACTGTACTTTATTCTTCATCACAGCAATCAAAAGCAAAATTATCACACGGTTCAGATTGGACAAAGTTCTCATTGTTATTGGCGCTATCTAAAGCGTCTTTTAACAACTCCATGTACTCACGGCTTGCTTCCTCATTTGCTAATGCCTCATTTGCCAAATTGATCAAAGCTCCAATGGAAATATAATCACTGTTAGGTAAGACTCCAGGGGCATAAACCAATGCATTTCCTTCTACCCCTTGCCATAATACATTGAGCCGCATAGCAGCTAACTGAGCGGAAAGCATATACTGCATATTTTCTGCATTGGCACCACGTAACCAGCTGCGGAAATCGTCGTGGTCTTCTGGAACAAAAGTATCGCCAGTTGCATCCTTTAGATTCAGGGCGGTAAGAGCTGCTATTGATTCATCGATATCATCCTCAAAAATCCGCTGTCCGTTTCTGTTGCCCCAGAATCCCATGGTGTATCCGCCGCCTTCACCCAGGCAGAGGTTACCGAACTCAACTTCTACATCAAGTCCATCAACATCGGAGCCCACGGTAACCGTATATTCAGTAGGGGTTGTCGATCTCCAGTTACCTGTTGTAGACTCGCACTCTACAATTCTAAAGGTGGTACCATAAATTATATTTTCAATCTCATATGGTGTTTCTACGCAACCGTAGAAAACGTCACCGATGTAAATCTTTACTTTCCAGTCTTCGATTATAGCCTCACCGTTATCAAACTCTCCGTTGGCATTGGCATCATAGAATTTAATAATTGAAAGTTTGCCAAGCTTTGGCTCTTCTTCTTCGTCTCCGGAGCTGTTACTAATGGTCAGGACCCCAG
Organism: Dethiobacter alkaliphilus AHT 1; assembly: GCF_000174415.1. Lineage (NCBI taxonomy): Bacteria > Bacillati > Bacillota > Dethiobacteria > Dethiobacterales > Dethiobacteraceae > Dethiobacter > Dethiobacter alkaliphilus. The sequence goes on along the minus strand of NZ_ACJM01000003.1, from coordinate 183,037 downwards.
AGGCTGTATAAACCCAGTGCCAGTAGCCAATCTCAGAGCCAGTTAGGTCTGCATTTTCCGAGCCCTGCCAGAAGGGATTATCCAGTGTTCCCGATCCGCCACCAGGGCCTTGGGCATCAACTTCCCAGTAAACTGTTGGTCTCTCATCAGCAAATGTAAGTACAGCAGACGTTGCTAATGCACCAGTGTCCCGGTATACATCAAAATGTAGGACTCTGGAACGGTGATCCCTGTTAGAGGTTGTAGTCGTTTCCCCGTCATCGTATGTTACTACCAGTGTAGCTGTAGGCTCTGTTTCCGCGAAGACCATCGGCATTGTCATGGCTACCAACATAGCCAGTGTAAGCAGAATAACTAACACTTTTGTTTTCATAAGGCTTTTCATTAGTTTTACCTCCTTTTTTTTTCAATGAAATTAAACACAAAAAGAACCTAAACTACGTCTTTCCTCTCATCACCCCCGAATGTGATGCAAAGATGGCTGGTTTAGGCTCTAATTGTGCAAATATTCTACTGTGATGTTGGCATGAGCAGAACCCGTTCTGAGCACAAAAAAAACCGGCCTGCCATAGCCGGTTGCGCCGCCAGCTCTCAACCTCTCAAGGCGCCCGATTTGTAAGAGGTTGGTCATTGCTTCTATGGTTGATTAGATTATAGCAGGATAGCAGAGGGATAGGAAGAAAAAAGTTTCCACATATTTACACACGATTTAACAAAGAAATACTATGTTTTTATAATGTTTCTTTGACTAATGTAGAATGGACTTCATGAAAGTCGAAGAGTCGGTTAATTTGCTATGCATATTTGAGATTCTGCTATGATTAGCTACTAATCCAATATGCTTACTAGAATTAGCGAAAATGTTACCATTTTGAAATTATTTTTAAACTTTGTTTTTACATCATTCGACCGCATCTTTTCCTTTTATTACGCATAATTTTTCCGATAACAACATTTACTTATAAATTTCCATCAAATAACGTGTTTTTTACTTCAGATTTTCCTCATTCTTCTTGCTTAAAGGGGCCTTTTTTCAAATGTCGAATTAATTGACACCTGAACTTATTAGATAGTAAGATAGAAAACACAAAGCATGTTAATAATTTCCATGGAAAGCGAGTTCGGAGGCATTGTATGAGAGCGATTTCAGGTAGTTTTCATCGGATAGATAAAAACTACTTGCTAAACAGTAAGGGGAAAATCAACTTTCATCCCGGGTTTAGTACCACATTTGGTCTCTTTAGGGCTATTTCCCTGCTCCTGACTTCAATTGTATTTATGCTGGCCCCGGGCCAGAGGCTGCTGTTTGATAAACTGGGATTTCTTCTGTTTTTAGTAATCTCGTCGTTTATCTTTGTTTATCTATATAACCGAGCAATCAAACGCAGTGACAACCTGGCCGTTTATGTTTTGGCCGAATCTGTTATCCTGGCTATCATCGTTGCCTTGACAGGTGGCTTGGATAGTCCCTTCATATGGTATGCGCTAAATCCCGTTATGATCGCCTCTGCATACCTACCATTCTTCATGCCCTGGACTTTAATGTCTGTCTATCTTTTATTTTCGATCCTTGAAGATCTCTACTTTGAGGGCGCAAATTTTAGTCTTTTGGGCTTCTTCTCCAATTATCTCGGCCTTATTTCAGCCCTTTTCCTAATGGCTCTTGCCTTTCAGATTTTTTCCGGCATTTATCGTGTCTTGGCGGTCCAGTCCCAGGCATTGGAAGAACAACAGGAGAAGCTCACGGAAGCTTATAACAGTTTAGAAAAGAATCATCAGCGTTCAAAGTCCTTAAGCGATTTCCAACGCGAGGCCGTCGCCTGTAAAAACACAAGTGATGTTTACAGAAAGCTTGTAGAATACGCCGAAGACGTATTTCCTCTTCAGAAAGCGGCTGTACTGGTGCTGGATTCCCCCACACCGTTTCTAAATCCTACTCACCAGATTCTTTTTACAGTGGTACCCCCCGACATCCCTCATAATTTTATTAGTGAGGAACTTAATCTTGCTGAATTGGCAAGGCGATGGAGTGAACCAGGTAAAGATGAAGTGGCAATATCTGAAGACAATTCCTGGTTATCACTGCCACTTAGGCTAAATGATTATAGTATCATGGCTATCTTTGTAGGGTGGCTACCTCCTGGCAAAAGCTTTGCCAATTTTCAGTCTGAACTGAACTTTTTTATTAACTTCGCTCAACAAACCGTTTGTAATATCTTCAATCTGAAGCGAACGGAGCAAACAATGCAGCGTATGACCGCATTGTATGAAGCGGTGGAAACAATCTCCAGCCGTGATGACATAAAAGAAGTAATTGATCTTTTTGCCGCCTACGCCCGCGCCCTTACCGGCAATAAAAAAGTAATATTTTGGTTGGATAAGACATCTGTTAAAGAAGACAGCTCATTAAACAATCGTATCTACACGGTTAAAGGAGAGAAGGATGTTCTTCCCGAGAGCTACTGGTACGAACCTTTGATAGCAGCGTGGTCACGGATTCAAAAAACTCCCCACTCAGTAGAACATCTGGTTTATGATTCACAGGGTAAGCCGGTGGCACGTCTGCTCTGTATGCCCGTTAAGTCACGTTCCCACTGTTTTGGCTTACTGGCTGCATTGCAGCCAAAGGATGCCTTTAACACGGAAGAAGTTATGCAAACCCTTTCCTTTATGGCTAATCTGGCAGCAGTGGCCATTGAGCGTAACATAGCCGAGTTGTTTTCCGATAAGATGCTTTTGCTGGAAGAGCAAAACAGAATCGCCAATGAGATCCACGACAGTGTTTCTCAGAATCTTTTTAGTGTGGTTTACGGCGCTGAGGCCATTATCAGGCAGGGCGATACCTTGTCCCCTAACGAGAAAAAACAGATTCTTCAGGCTATTCGCGATGTTACGGCAAAGACAGCAAAAGAGCTGCGCTTGCTTATTTACAGGCTGAGCCCACGTCATCGTGGCGACCATACATTTGTCAGTGAACTGGAAAAACAATTAAACGGCTTGGCGGAATTGAATCAGATAGATATAGATTTTAATATCAGTGGGAAGGAAGAATACCTAAACGCTGCCATCCGTCGTGCATTTTATCGCATTGTTAAAGAGGCAACCAATAATGCCATTCGCCATGGCAAAAGTAAAAATATCAAAGTTGATCTGTTAATGGATCCATTCGAATCTCAGTTATTTATTCAGGATGATGGAAAGGGATGTGATATCGACCTCTACAGTACTAATGCCGAAAGCAGTGCCAGAAAGCTGGGAGTTGTCAATATGACAGAACTGGCCCGTTCACTACAAGGCCATCTGAACATTGAAAGCAAGGTGGGCGAAGGTACAAAAATATCTGTGTCTGTTCCTACGTCACCTGTACCAGAAAACTAAATCGGGGGAGGAAGGATATGAGAGTCATAATTATTGACGATCATCCGCTGGTACGCAAAGGTTTGGAGTTGGTTGCTTCACTGGAAGAAGACTTTGAAATCTGCGGTTTTGCCGCAAATGGCCTGGAGGCTATGGAAGTCTTGGAAAAACACAGTCCGGATGTTGCCCTGGTTGATTTACGCTTACCCGGGGAACACGGGTTAGACATTATAGAAAAAGCGCGCTCAATAAACAGTACCTGCAAATATATTGTGCTCACTTCCTATGCCACAAAAGAAGAAATTAAACAAGCCATGGCTTTAGAGGTAGACGGTTATATATTAAAAGAAACCTTACCCGAAGAGTTAATCACTTCTGTGCGCATGATACATAAAGGCCGCAAGTATTTTGATCCCGTAATCGTCCAACACGCTTTGGAAGAGAAGAATGAAGATAAGTTAAGCGAACTGACAACCCGAGAAATGGAAGTACTGAAATTCCTCTCCCGCGGACTAAATAATAAAAAGATAGCCGAAGATCTGTTTATCAGCGAACACACAGTAAAAAAACACGTAGGCCAAATCCTCACCAAACTGGAACTACAGGACCGCACCCAAGCAGCCCTCTACGGCGTTTCCCAGGCACTAAATAGGTAAACGAGGCACCAGTCTGAACCTTAGCTCACAAAGGTCTCCAGGTCAGAGATAAAATCAGTCTGGCCAGCCTGTAATTTGTCACCCCGCTGTTATTATTAAGGGGGGGGTAACAAAAAAATAACTATTTCCTGCAAAAACCCTGTCTAAACAGATAGGGTTTATTGCTTATAATTATCTTTATTTTTTTGTTACGAAATGTTCATTTTTGTAGTGCACCTGCATATTTTGTTACGAAGTGGGCACGCTGTAATCAATTCTGGCAGAGTTCCTACAAAAACGACAGTCGGTATATATTCCGGCGAGTAATCCCGACTCTCGGGGGGGGTGGGGCGCAGGCTGGCATTATTTTATTGTTAGCTGTTATTGCACCTGTTCAAAAAAACTTAATAGGGAGGAAAATAATTGAATATGGCAAAACCGGTGTCGAAGTATTGGCGAGTGGGATTAGTTCTTTTGGTTATTGGATTGCTGGCGATAGGTACCGCCCTGGGCTCCGTGCCGCCTTGTGAGGGTCCATTGGTTGATCCAGTTGAATACAATGGAAACCCAGAAGAAATCGGAACAAGAATTAATGATCCTGGAAGCGGATATATCGATGTAGAATTTGACGGTGTTTGGTATAAGGTATTTTATGAAGTTTACGACGGAGGTAAGACACTAAAGTTCTGGGAGGAAAATGGTTTCCCCGTTGTATCCAAGGTTACAGTTAAGGGTGGCCCAAATGCTAATATTTACTACTATGCTGCCGATCCACCTGAAGGACTTGGAGTGCCTGTAGCTAGCGACTGTGGTTTGCAGTCTCCACGACATGGAAAAAATATCCCCGGCATAAGTTATGTTGAGTTCGAATTTGAACCGCCGCCAACCGGTAGCCTCAAGGTTATCAAGATTTGGGATGACCAAGGCACAGGAGTTGTATATGACGGCACCATCGACGTCAATATCTACGATTCCGAAGGTACACTGGTTGACACGCTTATCCTCAGTGACGCTAACAACTGGGAAGATGATCTTGGCTATCTGCTCCCTGGAGTATATACCTTCGCAGAAGTGACTCCTGATGGCTGGACACCAAGCTACGACCCGGCAAACCGTGAGTTAGTTGTTGAGGCCGGTGATGATCCCGCAGCTGGTGCTATTGGTACTATTACAAACACCATTGACCTTGGTAGCCTCAAGGTTATCAAGATTTGGGATGACCAAGGCACAGGAGTTGTATATGACGGCACCATCGACGTCAATATCTACGATTCCGAAGGTACACTGGTTGACACGCTTATCCTCAGTGACACTAACAACTGGGAAGATGATCTTGGCTATCTGCTCCCTGGAGTATATACCTTCGCAGAAGTGACTCCTGATGGCTGGACACCAGCTACGACCCGGCAAACCGTGAGTTAGTTGTTGAGGCCGGTGATGATCCCGCAGCTGGTGCTATTGGTACTATTACAAACACCATTGACCTTGGTAGCCTCAAGGTTATCAAGGTTTGGGATGACCAAGGCACAGGAGTTGTATATGACGGCACCATCGACGTCAATATCTACGATTCCGAAGGTACACTGGTTGACACGCTTATCCTCAGTGACGCTAACAACTGGGAAGATGATCTTGGCTATCTGCTCCCTGGAGTATATACCTTCGCAGAAGTGACTCCTGATGGCTGGACACCAAGCTACGACCCGGCAAACCGTGAGTTAGTCGTTGAAGCAGGCGAAACACCGGTAGCCGGTGCTATTGGTACTATCACCAACACCTATATCCCACCCGAATCCCAAACCATCTGGGCAGCTCATGCACCAGGAGTGTATCGCTACAATCCGGATAGAGGTAACTGGTTCACTTACGTTAAGTATTCAGAATTAGCAGAAGAAGATGGGGTATTAACAGCTTATCTCTACGCTGGCCAAACTAATTACGCAGGACATGTAACATTCACAAATCAAACTTCAACACATGTTGATATAACCATTTATCTCGACGGTTGGGCATTTGCACAGGGTGAAAATTTCTACGTTCAGGACTATAACGTTGCACCAATAGGCCAAAGAACAGCATCAGGCCTATTCGCTTATAAACAGACAGCTCTTTCAAGTCCAGTTACCATGACAGTTCCTCTAAACGGCTATTATGGTATCCACGTCAATGCATATGAACTGCCGTAGTTTATAAGGGTTCAATAATAATTACGCAATAAAAGAATGATTGAAGTATTAAGATGACCCCTAGGGAGCAACCACCTATCACGCTCCCTGGGGCTTTCTTTTTTGTAAAAAATTTTAGGAGCAGTTCCAGCCTTCTGAAACTGCTCCCTGTTCATTTACTCAAAATGTATTGCCGCCCCAACCGTTCCCGGGCCGGTATGGACTCCGATAACGGCACTTACTTGGGTGAAGATGGTGGCAGGGACGCCGCAGGTGTTTTCCATGATAGACTTTAGTTTGTTTGCTGCATCTAGGGCGTCGCCGTGGGCGATGGCTAAGGATTTTACACTGCGGTTACCCACTATTTCCTTTAATTTGTTGGCTATCTGGTCAAGGGCTTTATCCTGGCTTCTTGCTTTGCCGGCGGGGACGTAAATCCCTTCTTCGTTTACCCGTACCACAGGTTTGATGTTTAAAAGAGAGCCTACTAGTCCGGACACTTTGCCGATGCGGCCGCCTTTTTGCAGATATTCCAGGGTGTTTAAGGTAAACATGGTTTCAATACTTTTGCGAGCCTCGGAAATTCTTGTGAGAATCTGGGGAGTGTCCATACCCTCATGAATGCAGCGGGCGGCTTCCTTTACCATCAGGCCGATGCCCAGGCTGATGTTTTTGGAATCGACCACATGAATTTTGTCCTGCAGTGTTTCGGCTGCAACTCTGGCTGCGTTTACTGTTCCGCTTAAAGCAGAGGAGAGGTGAATGGAAATAACTTCGTCATATTGCTTTAAAAGCTGTTGGTACAACGCAGTAAAGTCTGCAGGGGAAGGCTGGGATGAACGGGGCAGTTCCTGGGCTGTGGCCAGTTTTTGATAAAAATCTTCGGCTGTTAGTTCTCCGTCAATATACTCCTGGTGTGCAAAAACTATCTTCAAAGGGATAACGTGGGCATTAAATTCTTCTTTCATAGCAGTGGTCAGGTCAGCTGTACTGTCTGTTACTAAGGCAATATTTTTCACAAGGCACCCCCATAATATTTGCTAATAACAATATTTTAACATATTTTTAGTAACTTTACCCAATATTTATTTTTGCATATGTTAAAGGCCCGGGAGTATCCCGGGCCTGACTAATTAACTTAACGAACTAAATGGAGTTATTTTGCTATGTAGATAATATCCGGCACTGGCCTTTCCCGGCCGTCGGAGGGTTTGTTTAATACTTTACCGTTGAAATAGAGAGTGGTTGAACCGCCGCCATCTAAATTATAGGCCCAGGCTGCCCCTTCATCAATGAAGATTTGGGCTAGATCTCCCAGGTTAATCCCCGTTGACCAGTTATTGCGACGACCATCCACCACTATAAAGATGAGGTCGCCGTTTTCTTTTTGTCCAATGGCGGTTCTGGGGTGAATGGTATTGTTGTTTTGGGCTGTGCTGGTCATTTGGCCGTTTCTGACTAATACGGGGCGAAAGGTAATCACTTGATGGGCGCCGTCCTCAATCATCTGTTCTACTCCCCGCTTTCCTGAATCCATCAACATACCACAGGCAGTTATGCCCATGGGAGTATGATTGATATCCATACTATAAACTTCGCCCTCGCGGACAACAGGGGAAAAGGGGACATTGCCACTAAAGCCTGAGGCATTGATTGCTAAGATGGCGTTATTGCTGTTAGCAATTTTTGATACGGGCTTTCTTGGAGCACCATACTCATCGTGCGCAAAGGCAACTCTAAGCTTCGTTGGATCAACAAGTTTTACAGTGGCAATCCAAATGCGGTTATGGGATTTCTCAACATGTCTTATCTCTATGTTTACACCATTTTCGTTGTAACTATAATTCCGGGTATGGATACAGGTACTTTCCGTGTTATCAGGAGTTTCTTCCTTAGCTGTGTTATCAGCGGGAGTCGGAGCGGGTGCTGGCTCTACCATTTCAGGGGGCGCTTCCGTCGACTGTTCGTCTACAATTTCTTCAGGGTCTTCTTGCTCATCAGCTGATGCTTGTGATTCAGATTCAGAGGTTTCTTTGCTGTCAGTTTCCTGTTTTTCTTTTGTTTGATTGATGTCTTCGTTTTCCGATTCTACTACGTTTTCTTTTAATTCAGTTAAAGTTATAATGTTTGCTTGCTGAGAAAATAGATAATCAACAGCAGTGTCAACTGATTGTTGTACTATTTCAACTACACTGCTGTTATGGTCCGGGTTAACCTGTTTCGTTTGGGCATTAGCCACTGGATGATGAAGTAAGATAAGAATAACTGCAATTAAAGATATTTGTTTTGCCTGCATTATGCTGACCTCCTGCTAAACTTGTAATGGATGGTCTTTTTAGTTTGATTTAGATTTTGCACCAGATACGGAGTAAAAATTTCAGGCATTGAAAATTTTTACTAAGCGAAAAAGAAAAGCGCATGTGATCGGTGCCCGTTACAAGACGATTAAACCTATAGCCTATTGACAAAAAGTAGCAAAAGGCTTACAATAATCTAAATATTTAGAAAATTCAAATAAGGAGGGATGGGAGTTTTGGATAGGCAAAAAGGGAATGTGGTGACGGGGCCTGTCCGTATGCCGGCTGCTGCCATGGGGGATTTTGTGGACTCAATGATTAAACAGTTCCCGGTTGTGGCGCCGGTAGCTAAGGGGAACGAGTTTGTGTTCAGGAATATTGGCAGTGGGGATGAGTTGGCAGAGGAGTATCAGCCCACTATTTTGCCGCCGAAAAAAACTCTGCAGCAGCCTGTGGAAACAATTTTTTCTTTTGAAAAACAGCAGGTGCAGGAAAGTAAGGGTCAGTGTACCAGTCTGCAGGGTGAAAAGATCTGTTTTACAGATGATTCTGCAGATAAGGGGAAGAAAGTACTGTTTGGGGTGCGTCCCTGTGACGTCCACTCCTTCTTCGTGTTGGATGAGGTCTTTTGCGGAGAAATGTCCGACCCCATTTATTGCGAGACCCGGCAAAACACGTTAATTGTTGCTGAAAACTGTGTAACACCATGCCGCAGTGGCTTCTGTTATTACCTGCAGACCGGTCCCGGTCTCTCCAGGGGGTATGACCTGCTATTAACCAAATTGGATGACCAGTATCTGATAGAGGTGGGCAGTGATGACGGGGCGGAGCTGTTAAGTGATATGGGCATGCTTTCGGAGGCGCCGGGTTATATGTTGGATGAAAAAGAAGAACGGTTGGGGACAGCCAGCCGCCGCCTGCCAAAACATATTCTGACCCGTAACCTGGATGAGTTATTGGAAACCAATACGGAGCACCCTGTCTGGGAAGAACTGCGCCAGCGGTGTTTGGGATGTGGTACGTGTACCATGGTTTGTCCCACCTGTTTTTGCTACAACGTCTATGACAAGCTGGATTTGAATTTAAGCAGCGGTGTGCGGCAGCGGGAATGGGATTCCTGTAAGCTGATGGAGTTCTCCCAGGTTGCCCTGGGGCATAACTTCCGCAAGGACAGGGAGGCACGGGCCCAGTGGCGCATTTACCATAAGCTGCTGTATCAGCAGCAGCAGTTTAATAAAACCGGTTGTGTGGGCTGCGGACGTTGTATCCATTCCTGTGTGGTGGATATTGATTTAACAGATGTAGCGGCTACTCTGGGAGGTGAGTAACTTGGCCAATCCGTTAATTCCTCATTCTGCTGTTGTGTTGGATGTGGTTGCAGAAAACGCCGACACGTCCACTTTCACTCTGCAGTTTACTGAAGAGGAGAAGAAAGGGGATTTTGCTTTTCAGCCCGGCCAGTTTAACATGCTAAGCATGTTTGGTGTGGGAGAGGCTCCCATTTCTATCAGCTCCGACGGTTGCTCACCGGATACCTTTACCCATACCATCCGCCATGTGGGCAGTCTTACGAAGATGTTTTCCCGCTTAAAGAAGGGAGACCTGATTGGTATCCGTGGCCCTTACGGTACCGGGTGGCCAATGGATGAAGCCAGGGGTAAAGATGTACTGATTGTGGCCGGCGGCATCGGTCTGGCTCCCCTGCGCCCTGCCATTTATGAGATTCTCAGAAATCGCGGGGATTATGGTAAAGTGGAGTTGCTCTATGGTGCCAAGAATCCGGGGGAAATGCTTTTTACCCGTTATTTTGACGATTGGAGCAAAGATTTTACTGTACATTTAACGGTGGATGATTCTTCGGAACATGCCGACTGGGCTCACGGTACCGGGGTTGTTACCAAGCTGTTTGAGATGATGGACAGTACTCCAAAAGACACGGTGGTGATGACCTGCGGTCCGGAAATCATGATGAAGTATGTGGCAAGTGGGCTGCAGCAAAGGGGTTTTGACCCGTCACAGACCTTTGTTTCCCTGGAACGCAAGATGCACTGCGGGATAAAAAAATGCGGCCGCTGTCAGGTTGGGACCAGTTTTGTCTGTCAGGACGGCCCTGTTTTCCCATACAGTGCTGTGGCAAATCAACCGGCAAAAATAGTCGGTGCGCTGGGGAGGGTGTAATTATGGCTGAATTGCCGAAAGTAGCGATTTTTAAGTTTGCCTCATGCTCCGGCTGCCAGTTGGAGTTTTTAAACCTGGAACCTGTCCTCCTTGATTTGCTGGGGTTGGTGGACCTCACCCATTTTGTTATGGCCCGGCGGGAGAATAAGCCCGGACCCTATGATATCGGTTTTGTGGAAGGATCTATCGTTAATCCGGAGGATATCGAGCGCCTGAAGCAGGCCCGGCGAGACTGCGGGTTGCTGGTGGCAATCGGAGCCTGCGCCTGTCATGGCGGGCTGCAGTCACTGAATAACGGCACACCGCAGCGGGAGGTGGAGGCCCGGGTATATGAACATCCCGCTGAAGTTAGTTCTTTAAAGTCCTATCCCGTTGATGAGTATGTGGATATCGACGCCAAACTTAGCGGCTGTCCCATTAATAAAAATGAGTTGGTGGAGTTTGTAAAAAGCGCTCTGCTTGGCGTAACACCGCGCATCCGTCCCCATTGTGTCTGCGTGGAGTGCAAGCTCTCGGAAAACGTCTGTCTCACCGTCAGTGAGAAAACCCCTTGTATGGGTCCGGTTACACGGGCAGGCTGCGGAGCGCTTTGTCCCGCCAGGAGCACTGCCTGCACAGGCTGCCATGGCCCATCCAGCGAGGCCAACGCAGCATCGCTTAGGGAGATGTTTGCCGAGCTGGGCCTGCAAAAGGCAGATATTGACCGGAATTTCCAGAAGTATGCCGGGTTGGATATGGACTTGCGCAAAAGGGAGGGATCCCGATGACCAATCGCTCCATTAAAGTGGATTATATCAGCAGGCTGGAAGGGGAAGCGGCGCTGGATGTAAATCTGGTTAACGGCACCATAGAAAGCCTTAAGCTAAATGTCTTTGAACCGCCGCGGTTTTTTCAGAACTTCCTTGTGGGCAGGAAATACCGGGAACTCCCGGATATCACCGCCCGCATCTGCGGCATTTGTCCGGTGTCGTACCAAATGACCTCCATCAATGCCATTGAACATGCCTTTGATGTGGAGGTCAGTGAGCAGACCAGGCTGTTGCGTAAATTGTTTGCCCTAAGCCAGTTTATCCAGAGTCATGTCTTACATGTCTTTATGCTGGCTGCGCCCGACTTTCTCGGTTATGAGAGTGTCATTTCCATGGCCGAAGATTTTCCCGATGAAGTAAAGCTGGCTCTGGACTTAAAGCGGCTGGGCAATGACATCACCGCCTTAATCGGTGGACGGGAAGTCCATCCCGTTACACCGCGGGTGGGTGGTTTTTCCGATCTTCCTTCCCAGGAAGCACTGAAGCAGGCTGCAGAAAGACTGGAAGCGGCTCTGGAGGGCGGTATGGCAGCGGCAAAGCTGGTGGGCGGGCTTTCTGTTCCTGACATGTCTTGGGATTTTACCTCGGTGGCGCTCTCAGATAAGAAGGAATATGCGGTAAACGGCGGCCGGCTGGTCTCCGACAACGGCCTGGATATTGACCCGGCGGATTACCGGGAATTCCTGCATGAAGCACATGTGAGTCCTTCCCATGCGCTGCACTCCTCTTTGTCCGGAAATTCGTTTCTGGTGGGTCCGCTGGCGCGGGTGAACCTTAATTTTGACCGGCTCTCGGGCAAGGCCAAAGAAGCTGCCGCTTTGACCGGTGTCAGCTTCCCCTCCAAAAACCCCTTCCACAGTGTGGATGCCAGGGTAGCGGAGTTGGTCCACAGCATAGAAGAGTCTTTGGAGATAATTGACGCTTTGGGTAAGCCGGTACCGGAGAAAAACGGCTACATTGTGCGTCCCGGCTGTGGGGCTGCCATCACTGAAGCGCCGCGGGGTATTTTATCTCACAGTTACTGCTTTAACGAACTGGGAGTGGTGGAAGAGGCGGATATTGTGGCCCCCACATCCAGGAATGTGAAGAACATGGAAGAAGGTTTACGGCGCTTTATCCCGGAGCATCTGGATCTCTCCGATGAAGAGCTGACCTTAAAATGTGAGATGTACATCCGCAATTACGACCCCTGTTTTTCCTGCTCCGTTCATTTCCTGAAACTGAGGATTAACAGATAATGACTGCTAAAACAGTGATAGTGGGCTGCGGCAACGGCCTTTGCGGTGATGATACCGCAGGCCTTGCCGTGGCCGCTGCTCTTAAGGAGGTTAAACTGCCGGAAGGGGTAGAGCTGGTGGAGGCAGGGATGCCGGGGGTGGGCTTGTTGGATATTTTGGCAGGCTTTGACAAAGCTATTATTGTGGATGCGGTGATGTCTGAGGGTGAAGTGGGCAGCGTACTGTCGTTTCACTTAGATGCCCTGGATACGGCCAGGCCGTGTTCTTCTTTGCACGGCTTTTCTGTGGCGGAAACATTATCTTTGGGGATGGTGCTGCATCCGGAGCGGCTTCCCAAACAAATTGAATTTGTGGGCATTGAAATTGACCCGGTAAATCTTGGCCCGGGAAAGAGCATGTCTTTGCCGGTACAGGATGCGGTGGCCGAAGCGGTTCAAAGGGTCATGGATTTGCTCTCCCAGGAAGGCTTATCTGTGTAAGGAGCTGATATTTTGCATGAATTGTCCCTGATATCCGAAGTTATTGAACAGGTCAGCCGGGACGCCTGTGAGCGCGGTATCGAAAAAGTAAATTCTGTTACACTGACAATTGGCAGTCTTTCGCATGTTCAGCCGGATTCACTGCAGTTTTGCTTTGATTTGGCTAAACAGCAAACCATTTTACACGATGCTGCCCTGGAGATTATTAAAAAAGAGGGCAATCAGCTGGAAATCGTGGAGTACGAGGGGGAACAGGCCCATGGCGAACACAGTTGTTAAAGTAAAACTGGCCCGGGATTTACGGGCCAAAAACAAATCGGAGGCCGCCGAGCTCCGTTCTCTTTTTAAGCGGCACGGCGTTTGTGTTCTAAACATTCTGGGCAGCCCCGGCGCAGGCAAGACCACCCTGCTGGAAGAAAGCCTGCCTAAGTTAAGCACTGATCTGCGCATCGCCGTCATTGAAGGTGACCTTTATACGGCCCGGGATGCAGAGCGACTGGCCCAAAGTAACATACAGGTGGTACAGATTAACACCGAGGGAGGGTGTCATCTGGATGCGCCCATGATTGGCGGCGTGGTCAGCGATTTGCCCCTTTCCCAACTGGACTTATTAATTATTGAAAATGTGGGGAACCTGGTTTGCCCCGCCGGTTTTGACCTGGGTGAGGATGCCACGGCGGTGGTCCTCAGCGTAACAGAGGGAGACGATAAACCGGAAAAATACCCGCAGGTATTTAGAGAAGCGGATGTTATTCTTTTAAGCAAAACAGATCTGCTTCCCTATGTGCCGTTTAACCTGCCGGAGGTAAGAGATGTGCTGCATTCCTTAAATCAAAAGGCTCCGGTATTGGAACTGTCGGCCATAAAAGGCGATGGTTTTGTTTCCTGGCTGGACTGGGTAAGACAACTTGTAGAAAAGAAGAGAGGCGAAACCCATGGCTGTGAATCTGCCCGGGCCCGGTAAAGCGCAGCGGATGCGCCTGCGCGTTGAAGTCAGCGGTGTGGTACAGGGCGTAGGGTTTCGTCCCTATATATATCGTGAAGCGGTGAAGCGCTCTCTAAAAGGATGGGTTCTCAATAACAGACAAGGCGTGGTGATGGAGGTTGAAGGTTCTGCTTTAAGCGTGGATCAGTTTCTTGCGGAACTGAAACAATGTTCGCTGCGGCTGGCCCGCATCAATGATATCCGCTGTACCGTCATTGATACTGCCGGTGACCATAAGTTCATCATTCGGGAGAGCGGCTCTGAAGGTGACGGTGTGCCCCGCATCCCCGCCGATGTGGCAGTCTGCCCCAGTTGCCGGGAAGATATCCTGTCACCACACAACCGGCGCCACCAGTATCCTTTTACCAACTGCACCGATTGCGGGCCGCGCTATACAATTATTCAGGGCGTACCTTACGACCGTAAAGAGACCACCATGTCCGGCTTTGCCATGTGTGAGGAATGTGAAGAGGAATATCATAATCCTCTAAACCGGCGGTTTCACGCCCAGCCCAACGCCTGCCCGCAGTGCGGACCTCAGGCTGCGCTCTGTGACAGCAAGGGAGAAACGGTGCCGGGACACTGGCGGGAGAAGACCCTTGCTCTGCTAAAAGCGGGACATATTTTGGCCGTTAAAGGCCTGGGTGGATTTCACCTGGCCTGTGATGCAAAAAACCCGGAAGCTGTTCAAACCTTGCGGTACCGTAAAGGACGGCCGGCTAGGCCCTTTGCGGTGATGTGCCGCGATGAAGCCCTGGTGCGCCGTTATTGTTCTGTAGATGAAAAAGAAGCAGAGCTTCTGGACTCCCCGGAAGCTCCCATTGTGGTGCTCAGGCGCCGGCCCGGCTCTATTTTGCCAAAAGGCCTGGCTCCCAAGGCAGGCACACTGGGCGTGATGCTGCCCTACACACCGCTGCACCATCTACTCTTTGATCAGGACTTGGAGATGCTGGTGATGACCAGCGGTAATGAAACCGGCCTGCCCCTGGCCAAAGACACCCAGGAAGCATTGCGTGATTTAGGAACGGTGGCAGATTTTTTTCTGACCCATAACCGGCCAATTCATAAACGCTGTGACGATTCCCTGCTGCAGGTAATTCAGAAAGTCCCGCATCTGCTGCGGCGCTCCCGGGGGTACGTCCCGGCATCCATTCCGGTACCCGTACCTAACAACTCTGCCCAGGTATTTGCAGCCGGCGGGGATCTTAAAAACTCCTTCTGTTTCCTAAAGGACGGCCATGCTTACCCCGGCCCCCATATCGGGGATTTGGCCTATGCGGAAACACGCCGCGTCCATCTGGAAGCGGCGGGAGAACTGGCTGAGATGTTACAGGTTGAGCCAACCATTGTGGCCTTTGATTGTCATCCCGGCTACCACTCGGCAGCCTTGGCCGCCAAAAAGCCGGGAACCCATGAGACGGTATGGCATCATCATGCTCACCTGGCCTCCTGTATGGGAGAAAACTACCTAACCGGCCCGGTAATTGGTGTGATATGTGACGGCACCGGCTATGGCCGGGACGGTACAATCTGGGGCGGTGAAGTACTCAGTGGCGATTATTTGGACTTTGAGCGGGAATTCCACCTGGAGCCGGTACCCCTTCCCGGAGGAGAAGCGGCAGTACGCCACCCCTGGCGGATGGCCGTCTCCTGGTTATGGCAAAGTACGGGGGAGGAAGGTGTCACACTGGCAAAAGCACTCTTTGCCGACAAGGAAAGAGAGATAGACCTTTTGTCCACCATGCTTAAACGAAAAGTAAACTCTCCCATGGCCTCCAGCTGCGGCAGGCTCTATGATGCGGCGGCGGCACTTTTAGGTATCTGCCGGGAAAACACCTATGACGGCCAGGCACCCATGGAGCTGGCAGAAGCTGCCCTGGGCCATGAGCGAGGTACTTATCCCTTTACCATAGAAGGAAAAACCATCAGCTGCAGTACACTAATGCATAGTCTTGCCGAAGATTTTCTGCGCGGCAAAGATGCGGGAATGATTGCTGCAGCTTTTGAAGCAACCATTGTGGAGATGTTTGCCGCTGCGGTGGAGCGGGTCAGGCAGAAAAACGGACTGGACCGGGTTGTTTTAAGCGGTGGCTCGTTTCAGAACCCTTATTTGCTCACCGCGCTCAGGACACGGTTGCAGGCGGCAGGTTTTCAGGTTTATACACAGCGGCAGGTGCCGGCAAATGACGGCGGCCTGGCTTTGGGCCAGGCACTGGTGGCCGCATGGAGGAGGACGGTCTGATGTGTATCGGTATGCCTTGTGAGGTAATTGAAAACAGCGGTATGTGGGGGACTGTAGATTATTGCGGAAACCGCATGGAAGTGATGATGACTTTGGTGCCCAAAGCGGTTCCAGGCTCCTGGGTACTGGTTCATGCCGGCCTGGCTATCCAGCAGATAGACCTGCAGGACGCAGAAGAAACACTGGCCCTGCTAAAGGAGTTGGAAGGGCATGAATGAACAGACGGTTTCAGCCCTGATCCACAGGATAAAAAGCAATATTACACAGCCGCTGCGCCTGATGGAAGTTTGCGGGACCCATACCACCGCCATTGGCCGCTGTGGTATCCGGTCCCTGTTGACCCCGGAGCTGGAGCTGGTCAGCGGCCCCGGTTGTCCGGTGTGTGTCACCTCGCAGTACGACCTGGACCAGATGATTATGCTCTCACGCCAACCCGGCGTCACCATCGCCACCTTTGGCGATATGCTGCGCGTTCCCGGCAGTGAAACTACACTGGAATTGGAGAAAGCCGCCGGTGCAGATGTTCGTGCAGTTTATTCACCCTTTGAAGCGGTAAAAATGGCACAACAGGAACAAGACCGCCAGTTTGTTTTCCTGGGCGTAGGTTTTGAAACCACAGCCCCGGCCATTGCCATGTCAGTGGAGTTAGCCCGCCAATACGGCCTGGATAATTACTCGGTTTTCTCCTGTGTGAAAACCATGCCTGCTGCTCTGCATGCCCTGCTTGGTGGAGGTAAGTCCTCATTACACGGGCTGATCCTGCCGGGCCATGTCAGTGCGGTAATCGGCAGGAAGGCCCAGGATTTTGTGGCCTCCCATTATCATTTGCCCGCCGCTGTCACAGGCTTTGAGTTGACAGATATCCTGACTGCTGTTTTAGCTTTGGTGGAAATGGCTACAAAGGATGAGGCAGCTGTGGTGAACTGTTACCCCTCTGTTGTTCGGGAGGAAGGAAATCCCCAGGCCAGGGCGCTAATTGAGAAAGTCTTTGCCCCAAGTGATGCCAACTGGCGCGGCCTGGGCCTTATCGAGCAAAGCGGCCTGTCTTTGCGCCGGGAGTTGACCCAGTTTGACGCCCGCCTGCGCTTCCCCGTAACACCTCAAGATACCCCGGAAAACTCTGCCTGCCGCTGTGCCAATGTTCTTTTGGGTGAAATTACCCCTCCCGACTGCGCACTGTTTGGCAGCAAATGTAATCCTCTCTCACCGGAAGGACCTTGTATGGTTTCTTCGGAAGGGGCTTGTGCAGCTTACTTCCGTTATGAACGAAAAAAGGCGGTGACTCTATGAGCCGGGTAACCCTGTCCCACGGGGACGGCGGTGCCTTTTCCGCCCAACTGGTACAAAACCTGTTTCTTCGCTATCTATGGAACCCCTATCTGGAGCACTTATCTGATGCTACCATACTACCCACGCCTAACCGCGCCTTAGCAGTCACCACAGATTCCTTTGTTGTCCAACCGGTCTTTTTCCCCGGCGGTGATATCGGTAAACTCTCTGTTTGCGGCACCATAAACGATTTGACAGCGGGGGGAGCAAGGCCCATGTATCTTACTGCCGCTTTTATTCTGGAAGAGGGGTTTTTGCTCTCCCAGTTGGAACAGATTGTGGCTTCCATGGCCCAAACCGCCAAGGAATGCGATGTGGCGGTGGTGGCGGGAGATACAAAAGTAGTGCCCAGGGGCCAGGCCGACGGGATTTATATTAATACTACGGGAATCGGCCAGGTCTACAGGGGACTGAAGCTCTCCCCTCGGGAAATACAGCCGGGAGACGCAATTATCGTTTCCGGCACTTTGGGCGACCATGGTATTGCCGTTTTGTCAGAGCGCGAAGGCCTGGCCTTTGAAACACAAGTAAAAAGCGACTGTGCACCTCTAAGCAGCTTGCTGTCCGCAGTGGAGGATTTATTCCCCGCTGTGCGCTGGTTGCGGGATCCCACTCGCGGCGGCGCGGCCGCCTCCCTCAATGAACTGGCTCAGGCTGCCGGGGCCGATATAATTTTGCAAGAGCGCCACATACCAATCCGGCCACAGGTTAAGGCCGCCTCAGATATGTTAGGGCTGGATCCCCTTACTCTGGCCAACGAGGGAAAAATGCTGTTTGTAGTCCAAAAGGATTCAGCAGCAGATCTATTAAACATGCTGCAAGCTCATCCCCTGGGCGCCGATGCGGTAATTATCGGAACGGTGGCCTCCGGCAGCGGGGAAGTACTCATGAAAACTGAAGCAGGGGGCACTCGCCTTGTGGAAATGCCGGCAGGCATTCCAGTGCCCAGAATATGCTGAGTAGAAAAATTGTCTCTTGATTCCGGTTCTTTTCCATGGTAAATTAGAACTACTAAAACAAAATACTTCCAGGGGAGCCTGCCTAAGCAGGCTGAGAGTGGGATGTGTTTCCCTGACCCTCATAACCTGATTTGGGTAATGCCAACGTAGGGATGGTTCCGGTTAAACTTTAAGCAAATTCCCTGTGAATTTGCTTTTTATTTTCCGGTAAGTAATTTATATGTAGTTAGCAAACCGGCAGCGTAAACCGTGCCTAGCTTGAACTACAGGTTATGAGGGAGCATTTATGCTCTCTTTTTTAGTTCCCTGAAAAAAGAAAGGAGTACGCATGATTATTAACGGCACAGAAAAAGACTTTCCCGAGGGCATCACAGTTGCAAAGCTATTGGAAGAGCTGTCCCTTGACCCTAACAAAGTTGTGGTGGAAGTGGATCAGCAAATTGTCCCCAAAGATGAGTACCGGCAAAAAAAGCTTAGCTCCACAGCTGCGGTGGAGTTAATAAGCTTTGTAGGTGGAGGTTGAGATGCAGATTTACGTTAATGAAAAAGCACTGACAATAAAAGAAGGCCAGACTTTGCACGATTTAAAGGAAGAGATTAAAAAGGACGCAGACGTGCTGGTCTATAACGGCTTTATTACTAAGGAAAATCCCATACTGCAGGAAAATGATCGGGTAGTACTGATTAAAAAGGGAGAGATGCCTTCCATGGAAGAAATGGAGGCCATGCTCCTTTCCAGGCATACTCCCGGTGTGCATGAAAAGGTTAAAAACTTTAGCGTAGGCATTGCCGGCCTGGGAGGCCTGGGCTCCAACGCCGCCATGTCCCTGGCCAGAATCGGCATCGGCAAGCTTTTGCTGGTGGATTTTGACGTGGTAGAACCCAGCAATTTAAACCGCCAGCAGTATTTCATCCGCCATATCGGCATGAAAAAAACAGAAGCCTTGAAAGACTTAATTCAGGAGTGCAATCCCTTTGTGGAAGTGGAAACAATAGATACTTTCCTGGATGAAAGCAACATGGCAGAGATCTTCAAAGATGTGGATATTATCATGGAGGCCTTCGATAATGCGGTATCCAAGGCCCTTCTCACAAACACGGTGCTGACCAAAATGAAGGATAAGAAGTTGGTGGCCGCCTCCGGCATGGCAGGCTTTTTTTCCGGCAACAGCATCACCGCCAGAAAAGCGGGAAAAAACTTTTTCCTCATCGGCGACGGCGTAAATGAAGCAAGGCCCGGCCAGGGGCTTATGGCTCCCCGGGTTTCCATAGCCGCCAACCAACAGGCCAATACCGTACTGCGCATTATCTTAGAAGAAGAGGGGGAATAGCTATGGATAAACTGCAAATTGGTTCTACAGAACTGGAAAGCAGGCTTCTTATCGGTACCGGAAAATACTCATCCAATGAAATACTGCCACAGGTTATAGAAAGCAGCGGAACCCAAGTGGTAACCGTTGCTCTAAGAAGGGTGGATATTACCTCCAGTGAGGAAAACATCCTAAACTTCATCGATAAAAAAATAACTCTCTTGCCCAACACCTCCGGTGCAAGAACTGCAGAGGAGGCCGTACGTATCGCCCGGCTGGCACAAGCCGCCGGCTGCGGCAACTGGATTAAAATTGAAGTCATCTCCGATAACAAATATCTCTTGCCCGACAATTACGAAACCATCAAAGCAACGGAAATCTTGGCCAAAGAAGGCTTCGTCGTTCTCCCTTATATGAACCCGGATTTAATGGATGCCAAAAGGATGGCCGATGCCGGAGCGGCGGCAGTAATGCCTTTGGGAGCGCCCATTGGCAGCAACAGAGGCATTAAAACAAAGGAAATGGTGCGCATTCTCATAGATGAAATGAATCTTCCCATCATCGTGGATGCCGGCCTTGGCGCCCCCTCCCATGCCGCAGAGGCCATGGAGATGGGAGCAGATGCGGTGCTGGTCAATACCGCCATAGCATCCTCGGGTGATCCGGTAGCCATGGGGGAGGCCTTTAAACTGGCCACCGAAGCGGGAAGAAAGGCTTACCTTTCCAGATTAGGACCGCAAAGAACAGTTGCCGAGGCATCCTCACCCCTCACCGGGTTTTTGAGGTGAGCTGATGAGTGCTTATGAAAAAATCGCCACATATGAGACACTGGACTTCGCTGCCTTTTTTGCTTCGGTAACCGAAGACAGAATACGCTACGCTCTCATCAAACCCAGCATCAATGAAGAAGACTTTCTCTGCCTTCTCTCTCCACAGGCCGAAAACTATCTGGAAGAGATGGCTCAGAAAGCTCACAAGATAGCTCTAAACCAGTTTGGCCGGACCGTGGTCCTATACACACCCATGTATCTTGCCAATTACTGCGTCAATGCCTGCACCTATTGCGGCTATAACTCCAGCAATGAAATCAAACGCAAAAAACTCTCTCTTGAAGATGCAGAAAAAGAGGCCCTGGCCATCCGCAACCAGGGGTTTCGCCACATTATCCTCCTCACCGGAGAATCCAGAACCCATACTCCTGTCTCCTATATCAAAGACTGCATCTCCCTCATTAAAAAATACTTTAGCTCCATTTCCATCGAGATCTATCCACTGGAGCAACAAGAGTACCGCCAACTAATTGAAGCAGGCGCCGACGGCCTCACCATTTACCAGGAAGTCTATAACAAAGACACCTACAAAACGGTACACCCCAAAGGCCCCAAAAGCAACTACCAATACAGGCTGGAAGCAGCAGAAAGGGCAGCAAAATCGGGAATTCATTCGGTAAGCATCGGAGCGCTGCTGGGCCTGTCCCCCTGGCGGCAGGAAGCCTTCTTTACAGGGTTGCACGGCCAATACCTCCAGGACAACTATCCTGCCCTGGAACTTACCCTTTCCACCCCCAGAATCCGCCCTCACAAGGGTACCGAAACAAAGATTTACGAAGTGACGGAAAAGAACCTGGTGCAGGCCATGCTGGCCTATAAAATCTTCCTGCCAAGAGCAGGCATCAATATCACCACCAGGGAAAGCGCCGAATTCAGGGACAACCTGATCCCTCTTGGCGTTACCAAAATGTCTGCCGCCGTTTCCACTCAGGTGGGCGGCCACAGCATTGAAGACAAAAGCACAAGCCAGTTTGACATTGCAGACGGCAGAACGGTGGAGGAGATAAGGTGTGCCATCAGAGAGAAGGGCTATAATCCCATTTTTAAGGACTGGGAACCGTTTTGAAAAACAAACTCTTTGTTGTAACCAACAGAAAACTGGTCAAAGACGGCACCCTCTGCGATGCCGTTAACAGAGCGTGCCCCTTTGCCGATGCCATCATTTTAAGAGAGAAAGACCTGAGCCACCAGGAACTTCTGGATTTGGCCCAACAGGTAAAAAAGATTACCGACTCCTACAACACTCCCCTGATAATAAACAACAACCTTCAGGTTGCTGGGCAAATTGAAGCTTTTGGCTATCACAGCGGCATTAAAAACTACCGACAGGAAAATGTCCGCACTAGGCTGGGCTTATCCATCCACACAATCGAAGAAGCACTAACCGCCCAAAAGCTGGGAGCAGATTACATTATTGCCGGCAATATCTTTAAAACAGACTGTAAGCCCGGCCTGGGGGGAAAGGGCCTTAGTTTTGTAGAGGCCGTTACCAGCAGTGTTTCCATTCCCGTAATTGCCATCGGCGGAATTAGTACAGACAATGTTTCGGCGGTAATTAAAGCGGGAGCCCACGGTATTGCCGTCATGTCTTCTGCCATGGAAGATGCGGACGGCAGTTACCTAAAAAGCCTGAGAAGCAGACTGGAAGAAATATAATATAAGATATGTTTGTTTAGTAAGCCAACAAGGGTCATTTTAATTGGAATTTAAGAAAGCCGGCCTTCATTTTTTGCAGGCCGGCTTTCGGTGTGCTTCTCTCTGAGTATCTGCTATTAATAGAAAATAGGTGACAACATCAGTAAACGTTAAGAATGACAACCCCTGCGGTGACCAATGTGGCGCCCAGGACTAAACGGAAGCTGATCCTGTCTACTTTTTTTAGCAGGAGACAGGAAAACAGGATGGCAAAAAGCGGCTGAATGTTGCGGATGGCCACCGCCTGCCATACCGGTATGAAATTAAATGAAGCTAAAAGAAAATAACTGCCCAAAAGCATTCCCGTGCCCGAAACAGTGTAACACAACAGGCTGCGGCGGCTGATCTGCTTAATATGAAGCAGGTTTTTTCTTTTAAAGAGGAGAACTGCGGTCACCACAAAAAAAGCCGTGCCCTGGTAGACAAATAAAGCGGTATTGGTGGTTGCCCCCATGGTCATGGCAGTTCCTCTGACAACCTGGGATAGTGCAATGCATACACCGGAAAGGATCGCCAATAAACCTCCGGCCAGTTTTGTTTCCAATACTTTTGTTGTTTCTGCATGGCCGTGATAACCTACAATCAGAATACCGCCAATAATCATCAGAACCGAGATAATGCCCAACAGGTCCGGTATGTCGCCCATAAAGACCACGCCAAGCAATGCTGCAAACAGAGGATTGGCCCCGGTCCACAGTGCTGAAGTATGGGAAGCACCAATTTGTGCTATGGCAGTAGAGAAAAGAAAAGCGCCGGCAAATGGTCCCAGTATCCCGGCCACCACCAGCAACAAAATATCAGTCAGGGAAAGCTGCATTAACTCCTGGACAAAGGGATAGCCGAGCAGGGTCGCTACCACTGCACCGATAATAAACAGCATTAAGCAGGTTGAAGAAACAATGAACCGTACATCCCAGACAGTACCCGGTTTTTCTCCCAACAGACCTTTGCGGATAAAGATATTATCTAACGTGAAACTAAGTGCTGCAAATAATGCCAGAACTCCGCCCATGGCGAGCAAAACACATCCTCTCAAGTCAAAAAACTATGTCATGTAAGCCTGGAAAAACTTTTCCGTACAGGGGTTAGCCCCGCCAATTTTCTAATCTAAGAGTTATTCGCCCTTTGCCTGAAATTATCCTTTGTTAAGCCTCTTTAGTCACTGTCTGTCTTTAATAGGGCACACAATTTGAACTTTCTGTGCTTTATTGAGACACTACCAGTCCAAATGTAGGCTGGTTTTTTGAATACTTATAAAAAACGGTGATATCTGGTACAAGCAGTGGCATATAGTGATGGTAACGCAACGTATCATAATCTGTCATTGGGAGGAATTAGAGTGCTGCTGCATATTGAGCAAAAAGCATTGGACTATTTGCGAAAAAACGGCCATGTACTGACCATTGATTATGAAAGAACAGAGGGAGAAGGCGAGGATGCAGGCAAAGCTTTCCCAAAGATAGTCCTGGGCAAACCGGAAAACATGGATTTGTTTAAACTGATTACACCCCATGATCTCCAGGTCTATCTTAACGAAGAGCTAATACTGGAGAACTATGGCAAAACCGTCAAGATCGCCTTTGAGAAAAACCTGTTCTCAAAAAAACTTAAAATGCTGGAGATTTAAAAAATAACGCCCGCGGGCGTTATTTTTTTGCCAGTCTTACTCACCGAGAATATAGGAAATCAGAATCCCTAAATGCAAATTAAGCAAGTCTTCTGAGTTATCCAGGTCTCTGCCGGTTAAACCGGCTATTTTATTCAACCGGTATTTAAGGGTGTGTCGGTGGATAAACAGTTTAGAAGCCGCTTCTTTAATATTGCGGTTCTCATCCAGATAGACCTTCAATGATTTTAGCAGTTCCCCGTTGTTTTTCCGGTCATCTTCCACGATTCTTTCCACCGTATCCCGGTAAAAAGCATTCAGTTCCGCCTCATTCTCACTTAGAAGCAGACGGAACGCTCCCAAATCGGAGAAACGGAAAATTCCGCGGTCATCACCGATCTTTTGTGCAATCCTCAGCGCTTTTTCTCCTTCTGCAAAGCTTTTTGCCAATTTCCCCAGCTCCCGGTAAGGTCGGCCCAATCCGGCCGACACCGTTACCCTTTTCATTTTCTGCTCTATTTCTTCCTTAAGTTCCGTGGCCAGCTCCACATCGGCATCGCCAAAGAGAAACCCTTCTTCAAGGATCAGCACAATTACCGTGGCGCTCTGCAGACGGCAGATGCTGTGAATGTTCTTTTGCTGCAAAGCCTCCTGAATCAGAGATATTAAGTCGGTTTTAATCTGGATAATTTCCGGCTCGGAGAGCTCCTCCAGCGTTTCAAACTCATTGGCCTTAAAAAGCATAAACACACCGCGGTGAATGGATTCGTACCCCAGAAAACGTGCCCGCCTGAGCACTATCTCTTCAGAGGGATAATTGCCGGATAGCAAATCATCCAGAAAGTCGCCTTTAAGGCGGTCCTCGGTATCCCGGACCGCCGCTTCTTTTAAAAGCACCAGGGAACAAAGGGTGGCCGCCTGATAGAGCGCCGCCAAGTCTAACTCACTGAAAGTTTGGCTGTCTCCCACCGCGGATAAATAGGCAGTAACGGTATCACCGGACATGACCGGTGCGATAATCTGGGCAGAGACATGCTTTGACTCTGCTACCTCCGCGGCCTTTTTATCCTTTTCCAGCGAATCAAGAATACCGTATTTGCGCAGCCACTGAAATTCTTCCTCTATAGCCTCGGATGTATCTGCTTCACCGCCATCGGAGAGCACTCCGCCTGCCAACAGGCGGTAGCTGTTGTCAACAAGCCGTACTTTCCTGTCCAGGAGTTCGGCCAGAACAGAAAGGATTTCGGAGAGCCCTTTGTTTTTTAACACCAGTTGTGTCAGTCTGTGCTGCAGTTCCTGGGAATCAGAGAGAACCTGAAACTGGTGGTTAATCAGCCGGGTGAGTATAGCTTTGGACAAGTTGGCAAACATGGTATCCCTCGGCAGTTCCACAACGGGCAGATTGTGCAGGTTGGCCTGCCGCAGTATAACCGAGGGAATTTCTTGCAGATAATACCCAGTCTGGATGGCCAGGCAGGCCAGGCCCTTTTCCACCAGATGAGGGATAAGCTGCTGCTGCAGTCCGGGATTATCCTTTAAGCCAAAAGCTGTGGTAATTAAAAGCTCGCCGTCCCGGGACACATTCAGCTCTTCCAGAATCTCCAGGATATTGACCCATTTAATTTTTCTTTCCAGGCCGCCCCATCCGGCACGGACCTTTGCGTCTCTTAAAACATCCAGGTGGAGCGCTTCATGTACTGTTAAAGTCATGGTTTTCCTCCGGATTTATAATCTGTTAATAAAAGTATTCCCCCTAAACCCACTGCATTCCTGCCTTGGTTATACATGATGTATAAAAGAACCGCCATATTTTCCTGTACAGGTACCATAGTAAATCACACCAGGGTATGTTACTTTGAAAACAGAGATAAAGGCCCATCAGGCCTGAAAAGAGGTGTAGATACAGATATGGAATGGAGGAGCGCCAACCTGATACTGGTCAACGGAAATATCATCACCATGGATGGGCACCGCCCTTGCGGCAGCGCCCTGGCAATCAGTGACAACCACATTCTGTTTGTGGGCGGTTCCAGGGAAGCGCTATCCTTTGCCGCCCCCGGCGCCACCGTCATAGATTTGATGGGCCGCACGGTCCTGCCAGGTCTGATTGACAATCACTGCCACTTTATGCAAACCGGCTATGCGGCAAACGATGTTGACCTGCAGGGCAAAAACACCATTGCCGCGATAAAAGAAGCAATAGCCATCGCCGCCCGCTATTTTCCCTCCGACTCCATGATTCGCGGTTATGGCTATGACGATTACCTTTTCCCCCAAGGAATACCCCCCTGCCGCCATGACTTGGATAAAGTAGCGCCAAATCATCTTGTCTGGCTAAGCAGAGTGGATTTACACTCTTCCGTTGTTAACACCCCACTGCTAAATAGCATGGAAATTCCCCTGGACACTCCGGGCCTGGAACTGGATAAAAAGGGTGAGCCCACCGGCCGTCTGCGCTCGGAGGCGGACCGTTTGGTCCGGGAATATAACAGCAGCCTGATTGGTTCCAAAACCAGAGGCGCAGCCCTGCGGGAAGCGGTGCGGCAGGCTCTGCGCACCGGTGTCACCACCGTCTGTGCCATGGAGGGGGGAGACGAGTCACAGGATAAGGATGCCGAGTTCTTACTGCAGCATCAAGAACAGGTACCCATCCGGTTAGAAGTTTTTTACCAGACAACGGATGTGGCTAGAGTGGTGGATCTGGGACTGCCGCGCATCGGCGGCTGCATTCTGATAGACGGCTCCTTTGGTTCCAGAACCGCAGCACTGTTGGAACCCTATGCCGATGACCCCCAAAACTCCGGCTACCTCTATTTTGAGCAGGATGAACTAAACCACTTTGTGGAAGAGGCCCATACCGCCGGCCTGCAGCTTTCCATGCATGTAATCGGAGACAGAGGCATTGAAATGATGCTAACCAGCCTGGAGAAGGTCCTCAGTAAATACCCCCGCCTGGATCATCGCCACCGACTGGAACATTTTGAACTTCCCACACCGGAGCATATCCGGCGGGCAAGAGATTTGGGCCTTATCCTGTCGGTCCAGCCCGCCTTTGAATATTTCTGGGGTGGAGCAGACAATATGTATGGCGAGCGTCTGGGACCTGAGAGGGTAATGCGTACCAACCCGCTGCGTACCATGGTGGATCAGGGTCTGGTCCTTGCCGGCGGCTCCGACTCCGCCGTAACCCCCATGGATATCATCCTGGCCATTCATGCCGCCGTGAACCATCCCAACAAAGAGGAATGCCTGGAAGTTTTCCAAGCCATCAGGATGTTTACCTTACACGGAGCTGCAGCCCTTTTCAGGGAAAAGGAATTGGGCTCCATCACACCGGGGAAACTAGCCGATATCATTGTCCTGGCCGAAGACCCTTGTTTTATCACAGCGGGAAACTTAAAAGACATAAATGTGGATCTCACCATTGTGGCAGGAAAGATTGTTTATGACCGTGGAGGGGCAGTACCCCTCTTTGATATAGGAGCTTAATTAATAATCAGGGGAGGGAAGTTCAATGGAACTGCGTTTGGACAGAGAAAAAATAATAAGAGCAAGAGAACTTTCCCAAGGGATTGTAGACGAGGTGATGAGCTACATCCACAACCATACCACAGTATCTGTGGAGCGGGCCTATCTGCGCCTGTTGGGCATAGACGGCATCGATGCCAACGGAGTACCGCTGCCCAATGTAGTGGTCAAACAACTGCAGGACGCTAATGCCCTGTCCCGTGGCGTCTGTTACTGGATGGCCAATGCCATGCACAATCACGGCCTCACTCTGCAGGAAGTGGCAGAACAGGCAGCCCGTGGTAAACTAAATCTTCTTACCGGCAAAGAGAATAACCCCCAAATAGTACTGCCTCTGCTTGAACGTTATGCAGAAAACGCCATCCAAAAGATTGATCACCAAAGAAAGGAAAGGCAGCGCCTGCAGCAGGAACTGGGCCAAGGCCGGGAGCCCCTGCTCTATATCATTGTGGCCACCGGCGATATCTACGCCGATATTGAACAGGCCAAAGCCGGCGTAATGCAGGGCGCCGACATTGTGGCGGTCATCCGCCACACCGCCCAAAGCCTCTTTGACTATGTACCCTACAGCGCCACCGACGGCGGCGTGGGCGGCACCTATGCCACCCAGGAAAACTTCCACATTATGCGCCAGGCCATGGACGATGCGGGCCGCCAAGCCGGCAAATACATCATGGTCACCAATTACTGCTCCGGGCTCTGTATGCCGGAAATCGCCGTCATGGGCGCCATGGAGCGGTTGGATGTAATGCTAAACGACTCCATGTACGGCATAATCTTTCGCGATATCAATATGCGCCGCACCCTCATCGACCAGTACATCTCCCGTATGCTAAACGGTTATGCCGGCATAATCATCAACACCGGCGAAGACAATTACCTCACCACCGCCGATGCCTACGAAAAAGCCCATACCGTCATCGCTTCCCAGTTCATAAACGAACGCTTCGCTCTGGAAAGCGGCCTTAAAGAAGAACAAATCGGCCTGGGCCACGCCTTTGAAATCAGCCCCAACAAAAAAGACAGCCTCTTAATGGAATTAGCACAGGCCCAGCTGGTCCGCCAACTGTTTCCCAACTCGCCCATTAAATATATGCCGCCCACCAAACACATGACCGGCAATATCTTCAAAGGCCACGTGCAAAACACCCTCTTTAACCTCACATCCATCCTCACCGGCCAGTCCATTCACCTGTTGGGTATGTTAACGGAAGCTTTGCACACTCCACACCTGCAGGACCGCTACCTCAGTGTGGAAGGTGCCCGATACGTCTTTGACGCCGCCGGCAGCCTCGCCGACGAACTGGTAATCAAACCCGGCGGACAGATGGAACAAAGAGCAGCTCAGGTACTAACCGATGCCGTTGACATGTTAGAAGAAATCAATTCCCTTGGCCTGATGAATGCCATCAGCCGCGGCATGTTCGCCGATATCGCCCGCCAGCCCGACGGCGGCAAAGGTCAGGAAGGGGTAATTACCAAATCCCCGGATTATTACACTCCTTTTATCGAACTGCTGCGGGAAAGGAGGGCGACTCATGGATTTAAAGCGAGTTAAACCTTACGGCGACACCCCAAACGACGGCGCCACCCAACTGTCCTTCACACTCCCGGTACCCGCCGGCGACGAAGCTAAGGAGGCGGCTCGCCAACTAACAGCTAAGATGGGCTTCAGTGAACCCCGCATAGCCCATATGCAATCCCTGAGCCCCGACTTCACCTACTTTATCGTCTACGGCTCCTGCCAGGCCACGGTAGACTACACCGCCATCCACGTACCCCGCGCCGAATTCCCCGCCCTCACACCCCAGGAGGTAAACGCGTCTATCCAGCAAACCCTGGGCCGCAAACTAAAAGCCATCGGCGCCTGCATCGAAAGCGATGCCCACACCGTAGGCATTGATGCCATCATGAACATGAAAGGCTATGACGGCCACAAAGGACTGGAAAGCTACACAGAAATTGAAGCCATCAATCTGGGAGCCCAGGTATCCTGTGAAGAACTCCTGGCCACCGTCCTGGAACAAGGAGCGGACGCCCTGTTAATCTCCCAGGTGGTTACCCAAAGAGACATCCACATCAAAAACCTGACCCGACTGGTGGATATGCTGGAAGCAGAGCAAATCCGCGAAAAGATAATCCTGATAGTAGGCGGCCCGCGCATCAGCCAGGAACTGGCCAAAGAACTGGGCTACGATGCCGGCTTTGGCCCCGGCACCTTCGCCGGTGACGTGGCCTCCTACCTGGTTCACGAACTAAAACAAAGAAATAAAGGAGGTACCTGAGCATGGAAACAACTTCTTTTATCAGAGTACGAATGAGTGAGCACGATGCCCATTACGCCGGCGGTTTGGTAGACGGCGCCCGCATCCTGAACCTCTTTGGTGATGTGGCCACAGAGCTTCTCATTAAACAAGACGGCGATGAAGGCCTCTTTGTGGCCTACGACAGCGTAGAGTTTGTGGGCCCGGTCCACGCCGGAGACTACATTGAAGCCTTTGGCAAAATTACCAAAGTGGGCAACACTTCCCGCAGAATGGAGTTTACCGCCCAAAAGGTTATCCAACTTACCGGGGACAAAAACCAACCTTCAGCAGCAGAAGTACTCCAGGAACCCATTGTAGTAGTAAGAGCCAGCGGTACCTGCGTTGTCCCCAAAGACAAACAGCGCAAATAGAAGGGGGGGATCCTAAATGGATAAGGTAATCATCACAGTAGCACCGGTAGGCGCCGAAGCCACCCGCGACGACAATCCCAACCTGCCCTTAACCCCCACACAAATAATCGAAGCCGTCTACGAATCCTGGCAGGCCGGAGCAGCCATTGCCCACCTCCATGTTCGCGACCCCCAGGGCAACCCCACCCAGGATCCGGATATCTTCCGGCAGGTCATTGAGGGAATAAAACAAAAGTGCGACATCATCATCCAGGTCTCCACCGGCGGCAGTACAGACATGACTCCCCAACAACGCGCGGCCCCCCTTACCCTAAAGCCGGAAATGGCCACCCTGACCACCGGCACGGTAAACTTCGGCAGCGAAATATTCTCCAACCCTTTTCCTTTAATCACCGACTTTGCCAATAGAATGAGGGAAAACAACGTTGTGCCGGAAATTGAAATCTTTGATACCGGTATGCTGGACACCGCCCTGGTACTCATCAAAAAGAACATTATCTCCCTACCCCTGCACTTCGACTTCGTCCTGGGCGTTCCTGGCGGCATGTCCGCCTCCGCCCGCAACCTGGCGTATCTGGCAGACCGCATCCCCGAGAACTGTACCTGGTCGGTGGCCGGCATCGGCCGCCACGAACTACCCCTGGGCACCATGGCCTTGGCCATGGGCGGCCACGTCCGGGTAGGCTTTGAAGATAACGTCTACTACGAAAAAGGAGTACCGGCAGCAAGTAACGCCCAACTGGTGGCCCGCATTACCCGACTGGCCCAAGAACTAGGCCGCACCCCCGCCACACCCAACCAGGCCCGTAAAATCCTTGGTCTCCCACTCTAAGTGAGGCGATTAATATGCAGCTTTATGACATCATCAAAGAACAAAACGCAGACCGGGTCTTTATCGCCGGCATGGCCAAAAATGCCGGTAAAACCAGCACCTTAAACCATTTAATAAACGCTTCCGCCCTCCACAACGAGAAACTGGGCCTAACCTCCACCGGACGGGACGGCGAACCACTGGATCTGGTTACAGGCAAGGCCAAACCCCACATCTTCTGCCCAGAGGGAACAATAATCGCCACCGCGCAAAGTGCTTTAAGAATAAGCACCGCCACACTGCGTGACCCGGAACCAACGGGCATCCACACTCCCTTGGGAGAGGTAATCATCGCCGAAGTAGCCCATGAAGGCAATATGGAGTTGGCAGGACCTTTGTATGCCAAGGACCTGGAATATATTATGGATCGCATGGCCGACCGCGGTGCAAAACGAATCTATGTGGACGGCTCCCTGGACAGAAAAGCCGCCGCCTTAGTCCTGGATAAAATAATCCTGGCGGTGGGGGCTGTGGTGAGCCCGGACTTAGATACAGTGGTCAATGAAGCGGCTACCTGGGTAGAACAGCTAACCATCCCGGCGCCTCCCCCTTGGGTAAGCCTCGCCATCGCTAAACTGCCACCCTGTGCCGGTGGCCTGCTCCTGCCGGATAAAACTCTCAGCCCTTTTCCTTTTCCTACACTTTTGGGCCGGGGCCATGATTTGACCTCCGCCTACAAGCAAAAAAACGCCTGGGGCATTTACCTAAATGGCGCCCTGGGCGAAGATACATTCGCTGCAATTCTCTCCCAAAACAAACTCCCCCGCTTGGTAATCCGCAATTCTACCTGTCTGTTTGTCACTTCCAGCCAGTGGCGGCAGTTTAAAAACAGGGGAGGGGAGATCTATGCTACTCATCCCCTTAATCTGTTGGCAGTATCCGCTAATCCCTTTTCTCCCGAAGGCTGGGAATTTATCCCGGAAGAGTTCCTTGGGGCCATTAAAGATGCACTGCCCGGCGTACCGGTCATTAATCCGGGCCCTTGGGTAATGAACTACTACTAAATCGGAGGGTTGCTAAATGAAAAAAGGTTGTGTTTTCGGTACCCACCGGGTCGTGGAACCGCACGGCGTCCTACCCCAGGCCGCCTGGCGTATCGACAATTCCATGGAAATCTACGACAACGAGATTCTCATTGATGTCAGCACACTTAATCTGGATTCGGCCAGCTTCCATCAAATAAAAGAAGAAGCCAAGGGCGACCCGGAAGCCATAAAAGAAACCATATTAAAAACCATCCAAACCCGGGGCAAACAACACAACCCGGTCACCGGCTCCGGCGGTATGCTAATCGGCCAAATCGCCGCCCTGGGCGATAAGCTGGACAGAGATATCAAGCCCGGCGACAAAATTGCCACCCTCGTTTCCCTTTCTCTGACACCTCTGAAGATAGATAAGATCACCGCGGTAAACCTGCAGACAGCCCAGGTAGACGTGGAAGGCCAGGCCATCCTCTTTGAGTCCGGCGTCTATGCCAAACTCCCCAATGACATGCCGGAGAAAGTGGCTTTAGCGGCCCTGGATGTGGCCGGCGCACCGGCGCAGGTCTCCCACCTGGTTAACACAGGAGATACGGTGCTGGTCCTGGGAGCAGGAGGCAAATCAGGTCTGCTTTGTCTTCATGAAGCAAGAAAACAGGCGGGCCCCGACGGGTTGGTCATAGCCGTGGCCCGCAGCGAAGCCGCCTGCCAAAGAGCCCACAGTACCCGCCTGGCAGATGTCATCCTTTCACCCGACGCCACCAATGCCATGGAAGTCTACAACCTGGTCCATGAAGCAACCAACGGCAAGCTGGCCGATGTGGCCATCAACTGCACAAACGTACCCCGTACAGAAATGTCCACCATCCTGCCAGCCAAAAACGGCGGCAAAGCCTACTTCTTCAACATGGCCACCAGCTTCACAGCCGCCGCTCTGGGCGCAGAAGGGGTGGGTAAAGATGTGGAACTGATCATCGGCAACGGCTACACCCAGGGCCACGCCGAGCATACCCTGAATATCCTGAGAGAAAACGAGACTCTAAGTGCCATCTTTGATTCGTTAAGTGAATAATACCAGCAAGTGATTCTAGATAACTCTCCGGCAGTAGTGTTTTGACTGCCGGAGGGTTTATTTTGTATGTGTTTTTTTCGGGCGTCATGCATGAAGGAATTATCATTGGCGGGTGAAAGGACGCAATAAAGAGGTAATGGGGAGTAGTTTGCCGAATATTTAGACAATTGGCAAGCGATACGTTAGGAGGCAAATGATGGGTTTTATAGACTTTTTCAAAAACAAGCTTCGTTCACAGGCAAATAAAGCCGATCCATTCGGCGACAATGCTTATCAGGAAAACCATGATTATTTCACAGAGAAAAAATGTCCCAACTGTCAATTTATCCTCAAGCAGGTTAACAAGAAAAACAACTGTCCAAGCTGTAAAGAAACAATCATTGTTGACCGTCATTATAAAACAAAGAAGAAGATGCTTTTAACAAAAGAACAGGCAGAAAGGCTGGCCATAGAAAAAAAGCATTTTGATGATCTGAACTGGGCTACTAAGCTTGCCGAAAAAATGGAGCTCAGCACAAGAGAGATATCAGCCATGGCCAAATCAACACAGGTTAATACAAAGTTTTCTGTTCTCTGGAACAGGGCAAATGATATGGCTATGAATTATGCTCAAAAATCAAAATGGCAGTCATATAGAGACATGCGCCTGATGATGGCAGAAATCACGCACAAAGACCATAAACTGCAAAAAGCTCTGGAGTTTTACCTGGCAGTTTGCTATCTTGACCTCAACGGCCCTGATGATTCAGCTCCTTACGAAGCAAAAAAAGGAGACATCAAGCAGAGCATTATAAATACAATTCGGGAAATCTGTACAGAGCTTGGTATTACTCCCGACCGGTTGGAAGAAATCTATGTATCCTGTAATCTCCCGGAAAAAAACAGCTTTATTCCCCTTTCACCGCAGGAGACATGGCCCCAATTCTTAAAAGCATACAAAAAAACATAGCTGTCAGACAAAGAGCCGGCATAATTTGCCGGCTCTTTCATGTCTATATTCAGTTGCTAAACTGTCGCCTGTGTCCCACAGGGGAGCCGATTTTTCCAGGCTGCTGCAGCCTGGCTGGGGCGTTTGCAAAGCCCTGGCTCCACATTGGTGTGACGGCATCAGGCCGTGAGATTTCAATGCCGCGAGTATACTTGCTGTTGGCCACAATTTTTAGCCCGTACTGTTTGACCAGTTTTGACAACCACTGAGGCTGTTCGCTTTGGCATTTTATCTCCAAAATAATCAGGTTAGGGTCATGGACCCTGAAAAACGGCGTGGCGGGAAACAGAGAAGAGGAGTCTGCACTGCGCACATCCATATCAAAGGTGATGCGCAGGTTTTCTCCAAAGCGGGATTTCAGACCCAGCCGCCGATACTGCACCAAAAGTTTTGGTTTTAAGGTTCTTAAATAATACAGTCTTTCAAATTCTGTGAGGACCGGGCTGTCGTATGCCGGCCAGTGACCGGTTTCCATAAAAGCAGCATATGAGGAATAAGGGACAAAGCTGCTGAACTTTTCCATGGCCGAGCCGCGTTTTGTTTTCAGTTCCACCCGGATTTTGGTGTTTTCATCCGCTATGTCTGTGTAACTGCGGGTGCGGATTTTAATCCGCCCGAAGTCGCCGCCTATTTTCTCATGATAGGCCTGATAGTTATGGGTGTCATAATATAAGCTGCGCACCAGATATGCACCGCCGAGCTGGGCGAGTGTGAATTCATCGGGCTTCATATAGGGGGTTATGGCGTTTTTGATCTGGTAATACTGCCACTGAGATATTCTGTATTTAAGTTCAAAGCGCCAGGTGCCCCACTTTTCTTTTTTTGCCGGAAACTTCATTTTCTTCACTCCAGTATTATTTTTACATCGGCAGTGCCAGCTGTGGAGCCAGCAGTGATACCCTGTCGATGCCCTCTATCTGCTGCATGCTCTTTAAAAGTGCATCAGCTTCTTTTTCCTGGCTGCGGGTAAACCTTAGTTCATAAATGGTTTCCCAATTGTCGCCGCTAACTTCATAGGAGCGTACACGTGCGGTGCTGGCATAGCGGTTTATTAATTCCTTGGTATGGGCGGCGGGATAGTCGGATGTGCCGGAGAGCACCAGTACAAAATCGGAGTGTTTGGGCCGGCCGTATTCGGCCAGGTATAAAACGGCAATTACAATGGAAAGAAGGATGGTCGCAATAATCACCAGTGTCCAGTTATCTGTGCCCGAACCCAGACCCACCGCAATAACCCAGAACAGATACACCATATCACGCGTGTCTTTAATGGGTGTGCGGAACCTGATAATAGAGAGTGAGCCCACAAGTCCCAGTGACAGGACCAGGTCACCACGGATAAACATCATCACCATGGTAACAATGGGAGGTAAAAGCACCAGAGTAGATAAAAAAGAGTGCTCATAATTTAAGCCGCGGTGAGTGTTCTTATAAAGCAGTGCAATGGCCATCCCCAAAAGAAATGAAAGAATCAGGGAAACAAACATGTTTAATGCCAGCTCTCCGGGGATAAAAAGTAATTCAATAAAATCCTGCCACATATTAATCTCCTTCCACTAAGCCTGTTCTTTTACCTTGACCAAGCATCAAAAGCTTCCATTTCGTCGTTGCTTAGGTTAAATTTCCTCTGTACATGTCTTGCCACAACCGCAGGCCGCCCTTTGGCAAAATCCCGCAACTGCTGCACCTGGTTGTGCCAGTTATTCATGGAGCCACCCCACCTCTCCAGGTTGCGGGGCATTTCAGGTTCAATGTTTGCCGCCAGTTCATCAATGACGCCAATGACCCTTTCGGGAACAAAGGTATGGTTTAAATGATAGGCAAAGCGGCGGATAAACTCTTCCCTGAATTCATCATTTTTTAGCAGGTTTCTAAGTAAGACCGTGGAGAGGTTTCTGCCAGCACCGGTACCGTCAGGATGGGTAACAAAGGCCAGCGTGTTGTGGTTGACGTTAAAAAAGCCCCAGTCCAGATCAAAGACGATCCAGCGCCATTTTCCCCCGTTTTGTTCGCGCCAGAAACGGATATTGGCGCTGTCCTGGTTGGCAAAGTATATTTGCGCTATCCAGTAATCCATAAAGTTTTCCATGTCCATCAGGCTGCTGACGTAAGCATAGTGCTCATCTTTACGCATATCATTTCTGTCCACATAATCACGCATGGCCAGATAATCTTCATTATCGCCTGCCCTGATAATTGAGTTGCCCTGTAAAAGATCCACATTATCCGGATTTACATTATGGTTGTAGCCGATAAAGTTTGCATTGATTCTTTCCCGAATATTATAAATCCCCCAGTACTCACCGTTAATAAAGAGTACACTCTGCCTGAAGGCCTGATAGTCCAGGTCTGTGGTGTCAAGCAGGCTTGTCATCATAATGTCCCTGATCTTTGTATAGACCGCATCCTGACCTGAGGTTCTCAGGGTAATTGCTTTTTGCGTAGTCAGCTCTTTTTTCGGAAAAAATGGATATTCTATCGTGTCTGAACCGTAGCGGTTGCGGGCAAAAACATTAAAGCTTTTCATGTCCATACCCCGGCTAAACTGACCGGCGATTCTAATGCCAAGATCTTGGCTTAAACCCAGTATGCCGTCAGGCTCAAAAAACTGCAGGTGAATGTCCTTTTCCCAGCGCTGCCAGAAGTTTGCACCCATATAGGGAAACTCAGGATCAGCATTGTAGCCCCTCACATATATTCCCACATGCGGGTCCCACAGGTCTTTGGGATCCATCATCACCGAAACCACAGGCAGATGTATTGTTTCATCAACAAAAAAAGTATCGTTTGCCGTATCGCCCGGCAGCTTGCCTTCTGCAAAACCTCTGGCTCTGATTACCGTAGTTTCATCTATTTCAACGGGCCCGGAATAGAGCGGAGAATCCTCATCAGGTTCTTTTCCGTCTGTAGTATAGCGGATTGTTGTCTGAGGGTCGGCCACACTAATCTTTAAAGTAAGGCCGTCGTCATAAAAGCCCCCTCTGTGGGAGAAGACAGGAGACTGTGCGTATCCCCGCAAAGCGTTTTTACTGTTGGTACTACCCGGCGAAGGCTCTGTAAAAAAAAATCTGCCCTCCAGGCCATCGGGATGTCTGCCCACAGAAATTCCTGCTGCAAGGCTTCCTGTAGCCAGCTTATCTATCGTTTGACCGGTGGGCGCTGTCAGCACCAGGGTTTCACCACTTCTGCTGATGCGAAAATTTGTATGAGGGGAGAGACCCGGCTGCGGGTTTCTGTCTTTGCCGGAAGCAAAGACCAAAAGATAGCTTTCTGGCTCGATAATGATTTCCGGAAACTCCCAGCGAAACGGGTCATCCACTTTGTCGGAGAGGCCAAAGCCATACAGATTAACCGCTTCATCACCGGAATTGTAAAGTTCTATCCAGTCTTCGTATTCACCGTCTTCATCGGCCAAAGTGTCAGTGTTCATAGCCATCGCTTCGTTGATATGCAGATTATATGTTGTGGGCAGGGTTTCTCCCGAAAGCTCCTCAAAACCCTGTGTATAGTTTTCAAAACCAGGCGTCGGTGCGGGAAAATAGACCCAACTGTCTTTGTCGTTTTTATCCCGGCCAAAAGACACATCTGTAATCTGGTCTCTGATTTTAATCTCATCAATGGTTTTGCCGTTAGGGGTACTAAAAACCAAGGTGTCGTCGGTGTCATTGAGGCGAAAGCCTGTGTGCAAAAACGGCCCGTCAGGGTCATACCTGTTTTTGCCTGAAGCAAAGATTAGCAGATATTCTCCCGCTTCGATGGTAACATCGGGGAAGCGCCACTTATAGCGGTTGTCTTCTTTGTCGGAGAGGCTGTAATCCTTAAGGTTTACAGCCTCTTCACCAAAATTGTGTATCTCCACCCAGTCCGGACGGTCGCCGTCCTCATCCATAATAGATGTTCTGTTTGAAGACATAAACTCATTAATATAAACCGTTTCGTTTTCTGCCTGCGGGCGCTCTTTATCTTTAAACCCTATGTCACTGTTTTGTTTTCCCGGTGTGGGGTCAAAAAAGTAATGCCAGGTTTCACGACTGTCCGCTGCCCGACCGTATGAGATGTTAGACGGCAAATATTCTGTTTCCACACTATCGATAATTCGCACATCGGCTGTGCTTAACACCACATCGTCGCCGTCTGCACTTAACCTGAAATTGGTGTGCAGCTTACCTTCGGGATCAGTTCGGTCTTTACCGGAAGCAAAAATCAAAAGATAGTCACCCGCCTCCAGGATAACCTCCGGCAATTGCCATTTCTGGGGGTTTGCCGGCTCATCGGACAGATAAAACCCCTCCAGGTTAAGAGTTGAACTGCCTGAGTTATACAGCTCAATCCAGTCGGGGTAGTCTCCGTCTTCATCGGCAATAATATTTCTGTTGCTGGCCATTACCTCGTTAATCACCAAACTGTGGCTGCCAAAAGTATTACTGCTAAAAAACGCCACAATAACAACCAGCAGGATTGCCAGGGCCAGCACATGCAGAAAGTGTATTTTCTTTGGTGAGCTTTCTTCTTTTGAACGCAGCATAATATCCTCCACAAACACTCAAGCTAAATACTTGCATAAAACTCCATAATTCTTAAGTTAATTTCCATATAAATGTAGAAAATCCTACAAAAATATTTAAATTTTTTACAATACCCAGTATTTCAGTACTCTCAAGTATATTTAGTCTCACCATAACAAAAACCAGCCCTTAATGAAGTGCACCCCAAATGTCAGATATGTGTCTAACATTTGGGGTGCACTTCAGAGAGCTGGTTTTTGCTGTGATCGTTGCTGAGTCCCTAGGTATCTTTAGTGCCCATCACTTCTTTTTACAGGGGATTGCTAAGCCCGCCGAGAAATAACTTTTGATGACAAATACACTTACAAAGGAGAGGCTAATATGGCTGTAGAAGGAGAAGAAAGGATATGCCCGTTATGCGGACAAGACAATAATTGCCAACACGGAAAAGGAAGCTGCTGGTGTATTAATTATAAGATTCCGCAATATTTATTGGATATGGTTCCAGAGGATAAAAAAAATAAAGCATGCATTTGCAGATCCTGCATAGAAAAGCATATCAAAGATAATGCAAGTAATGACAGCTAATAAATACGATGCAATAAAATAAGCTTGGCACCAGCTTCACCGCCGCCGCCCTGGGCGCAGAAAACGAGACTCTAAGTGCCATCTTTTATTCTTTAAGTGAATAATACCAGCAACCGATTCGGTTAAAAGATAACCCTCCGGCAGTAGTGTTTTGACTGCCGGAGGGTTTCTTTTGTATGTGTTTTTTTCGCATAGTTCGGTACCGTGCATCACCACACATTGGAAAGCAAATAATGTCTATGTACGAACATTTGCGGGAGTGAAAGCCGTGCGCAAAAAACGATATTTTCAAAACCTTTACAAATTTGAGAAGGAGGGCAACAAGTATTTAATTGAAGTAGCCCTTGACGACTATGATGATGTTTACGATGACTGGGATCCCACTCCATTTAAGAAAAGGGATATAGAAGACGAATTTAACGATTATATATTTAACTCTTCTGAAGATATTCCCTTAAATTATGAGATCGGCATTGTACTCTATTTACCAGACGAGAAAAAGGATGAAAAAAAAGAAGCTGCCCTAATCTCAGCTTACCAAAACTTCTATAACTATGCGGTTCTACGGCTATGCAAGGTGACGTCGGCGCTACACAGGCGCATTGTTTCTAACCTTGTACTCTCCGGTTCGTTTTTGAGTTTCGGCTATTTCTGGGGCGGCACCGCAGGCAGTATACTCCTGGGCGTCATGCACGAAGGAATCATCATCGGCGGCTGGGTATTTCTCTGGGAGTTCTTCACCAACTTCTTTATGCGCAGAAGAGAACTCCATGAAGAATATAAGCTATACGACAGGCTTTTTAAAGCAGAGATCAGATTTGTCTACCATTAAACCAATTCGCATTCGAAAACACAATACTCCAGCATTCATCATGCGGGAGTATATTTGTCCCTACAAGTTTTTAATAAACTCCGGCGCGTCCTCCCCGCGCAGACCACAACGGTTTAATACCCATAATGAAGCTTCTCACCGTTTGCTACCCGCACAGCTAATATTTTGCGACTTTTACTGTTCATTAAGAAATAGATAGAATTTTCTAAAACATGCTACCAAAGTAGTATGTAAAATTACACCATAGTACATTCCCACACTCCCCCATCCACGATACACTTAAATCATCCTAAAAACTCCCCCTAGGAGATGTCCCGACTTACAAATTTAAATCTATCCGTAAAACCGGCATAGGTTCCACGGGGCAAAGATTAATAAAAAAGGAGGAAGAAAAATGAAAAACTTAATGATGAGGTTGGTAAGAGAAGAAAAAGGTCAGGGTTTGGCGGAGTATGGGTTGATTTTAGTTTTTGTCGCTCTTGCTGTTATTGTTGGATTAACTGCTGTTGGAACAAATCTAAATACGCTTTTTAGCAATATTGCTGGTAGGCTGGTGGCACCTCAATAGTGAGGTTTGCCTTACACAATATGAACCTGCCCATTACTGGGCAGGTTCATAGCCTAAAATATACTTTTTGGTTAAGGATTAATACCAATAGCCAGTGTGATAGAGAAGGTGAGTAAAAATGAATATTGTAATTACAGTATTGCGAGAAATATTACGAGAAATCTATATATCTGAAAATGGCCAGTCTCTTGCTGAATATGCACTTATCCTTATGTTAGTAACCATTGCTGTTGTTTTTTCAGTTAGCTCCCTGGGAGATTCGGTTGTAGGCCTGTTAAATCGAGTCGTATCCATTTGGCCAACATAAATCATATAGCAGGTGATCTTATGAATTATGTTCTTATTTTATTTGTAGCCTTGGCTGCATATTTTGATGTAAGGCAGCGCAGAATCCCCAACAAGATTACATTCCCTATTATGATTGTGGGTTTGGTGATTTATGGCTT
The DNA here is from genome assembly GCF_000174415.1 of Dethiobacter alkaliphilus AHT 1. Lineage (NCBI taxonomy): Bacteria > Bacillati > Bacillota > Dethiobacteria > Dethiobacterales > Dethiobacteraceae > Dethiobacter > Dethiobacter alkaliphilus. The sequence goes on along the minus strand of NZ_ACJM01000003.1, from coordinate 141,868 downwards.
TCTGGAAGGCCTGCCGGGGATTGCTTTTGGTTTTACAGGCCTGTTAAGCGGCCTTTTTGTTTTCTTCATTCCCTTTGCCCTGGGCGGCATGGGCGCCGGTGACGTAAAGATGACGGCGGCGGTTGGCGCTTTAATGGGGATGCAGTTTGTGCTGCACTCCGCCATTTTTACCATTTTTGCCGGCGGCATTATGGCCATAGGATATCTTATTGCCCATAAAAGGTTGCTTTCCGGCCTGAAAAATGTAGTGGGCATGATTGCCCGACCGCTTCTTGCTATGCTGGCAATCCGTTTTAGAAATCCGCTCATTAACCGCTTTTCCGTATATTTTACGCCGTCTCCTGTGGAGAAGAAAGAAGAAGCCATTTATCTTCCCTACGGTGTGGCCATTGCCGCTGGTGCAGTGCTGACGCTGAGCGGATTTGGTTATCAGCTTTTACCCGTGGTGGAGACTTTGTTCTGATGTTTAAGAATGCATTAATTATACATTACTGTGTTTTCAATTGTAATTTCACCATTACCAAGATTAAAGAAATAAAGCAGAAAAGAAGGTGGGGACTTTGCTTAGGCTATTCTCACATTTAAATAAAAAAAGTGAAGGGCAGGCGCTGGTGGAGTTTGCCCTGGTATTATTGCCCCTAATGCTAATAATTCTGGGAATTGCGGAGTTTGGCTGGCTGTTTAACGGTCATATTACCCTTACCAGCTCCGCTCGGGAAGGGGCCAGGGTGGCTGCAGTTGGGGGCACAGATCTACAAGTAGAAACAGCTGTGTTAAATCATGTTGGCGGATCGGCGGTAAGTGTAAATTCAGGGGACGTAAAAGTGTTGCCTGGAAGCGATGATGTAACAGTTCAGGTAGATGGCTCTATAGAACCTTTGGTTGGTTTTTTTGTCGGAAACACTGTTAATCTTAATGTGCAGGCAATTATGCGATTGGAGTTTAAAGATGATTAGGGGTGATTGGGTGAACAGGTTCCGTTATTTATTTAAAGATGAGAGAGGCAATGTACTTGTAATTTTTGCCGTTGCCTTGATTGCTTTGCTGGGGTTTGCCGCAATTGTTATTGATGTAGGCGGCATGTATGTGGAGAGAAGAAGTATGGTGACCGCCGCCGATGCCGGTGCCCTGGCTGGTGCCAGAGAGCTGGCCGAATCCGGGGATGAGGCTTTGGCAGAACAAGCTGCTGCATTATTTGCCCAGACAAACGGTGCGGAAATCACGGATGATATCGAGGTTCTGGATGTCGAATACAACGGTGAAAGCTTTAAAGCGGTAAGAGCCTCTGTTGGGGTTAACAGGGAACACTTCTTTGCCAAGGCGCTTGGTTTTAATGATAGTGATGTTTTTGCCAGGGCGGTGGCAACTTGGGGGTACCCCAAGGCTTTGAGCAATCTCTTGCCGATATTTTTTGAAATTGAGGATGGGCAATCTTTGCCGGAGGGGGAACAGTTGCTTCTTGATGAGAGTCTCGAACCGGGTAATTGGGGCTTTCTGGCCCTTAACCCCTCAGGGCAGAATGCCATCAATGCTGTCTTGGCAGGCGGCGTAAATGATTATGAATACGAAGTGGGAGACGAAATTACCCAGGACACTAAACCCGGCAACGCTAACTCCAGGATTAACCCTATCGAAGAGAGGATGCGGTTGGCTGCCGATCCTGATTCTGGTGTTAGCATGGTTGGCATACTTCCGATCATAAGGGAAATTACAAGTGGAGGTAGGACGGAAGTTGTAATTGTAGGATTTGCTCCTTTTCTGATTAAGGATGTAATTACGGCAAAAACAAAAGAAGAAGATAATCTGTGGTATGGCAGAGGATCTGTTTATGCTCATCTGGAGAATCCGCCTAATTATTATGGAGGTTATCCAATGCCTCAGGACATTGATGAAGAGTTCCCCAAGGGGGCAATCATAGGGGAATTTCTGGATCAATACTTCATTCCGGCATCCCAGGTGGGGGAGATAACACAAAATCCGGAATTTGGGTTTGGTACTCATGTTATCAGGTTAGTTGAATAATAGCTGTTTCTTAACATGAAAGGAGTGTCCGGCCTTTGAAAGCAAACAGAAAGCTTTTACTAGCGGCAGTTATAGTTGGTCTGGTTACAGTAGTGGCCTTAAATTCCTACATTAGGAGTCTTAACACACCGGCACTGGCTTCTATTCCCCACTCAAACGTGGTAGTTGCCAGTAGTACTATCCCGGCTCATACCCGGATTACAGCAGAGATGCTGGACGTGGTATCTATTCCTAATGACGCTGTACACCCTGAAGCTCTGAGAAGTGTTGATGATGCTGCCGGAGGAATCTCAAGGACTGAAATTGTCCGGGGAGAACAGGTCATCGACGCCAGGGTCGTTACAGAGGACAGAAGAGCGACCTTGTCTTACAGAGTACCTGAAGGTATGCGAGCCATCTCCATTCCCGTAGGCGAGGTAACAGGTGTGGCCGGGTACATTTCTGCCGGTGATAATATTGATGTGTTGATAACTTATGATGATACCGAAATACATGAAGGGGCAATTACTTATACCGTTTTTCAGAACGTGAATGTGCTGGCAACAGGGCCTAATACAAGGGAAAAAGACGATGAGGAACAGGAAGTTGTAGGTACAGTAACTCTTTCTGTTACGGCAGCCCAGGCTGAGGTTTTGGCCTATGCCTTGTTGAAAGGGAACTATCACCTTACTCTGCGTTCTCCTCTGGACGAAGACGAGGTAGAACTTGAATCTTATAGCTCTGAAAACTTTGAGACTTTCAGGGGGAGGTAATGACACTGGATAAGATTAAAACACTGATTGTCAACGATGATATGGAGATACAATCAGATATTGTTGATATTTTTGCCAATGTAGAATATATCACAGTGGTTGGCGAAGCAGAGACGGCGGAAGAAGCTTTGGAGTTTCTGGAAAATGAAAACCCTGATGTGCTGGTGGTGGGCGCCAATATTCCCGGGGGTGGCCACAAACTGACGGAAAACGTGATGCAGGAATATCCGGACCAGGTGGTTATTCTGGTGGAACGTGAGCTGAAGGAAGAGACGGTGCGTAAAGCTATCTTTGCCGGAGCCAAGGACGTTTTGGTTTATCCCTTTACACCGGCAAAGCTGGTGGATGCGGTGTACCGCAGTTTCCAGTTGGAGCAGAAGAAACAGGACATTCAGCGGAGTAAGCCGCAGCGGAAACGGAGAAAAACGGGTAAAGGCCAGGTAGTTACCGTCTTCAGTACCAAAGGCGGTGTAGGGAGAACCTTTGTATCCGCCAACCTGGCGGTGGCGCTGGCTGAGCAGACTAAGGGAAAAGTAGTGCTGGTAGATTTGGATCTGGATTTTGGCAACGCCGCTTTGGCTCTGAACATTGTCCCCCGCTACACAATCTCCGATATTATCGATGAGATAAGAAACCTGGACCAGGATATGATTGAGAGCTACCTTATCCCACACCGTTCCGGTATTAAGCTCCTGCCGGCCAACGCTCAGCCGCAGATGGCGGAGTTTATCTCGTCGGATCATATTGAAATAATCCTGAAAGTGCTGCAAAATGCTTTTGATTATGTGGTGGTGGATATGCCGGGCCGCTTTTACGAACCGGTGGATCCAGCTTTTCAGGCGGCGGATATGCTGTTGATGGTTACCACGCCTGAAGTTGCCACCGTCCGTAATGTTAAAGCAGCTCTGATTGCTTTGGATGAACTGAACTATCCGAAGTCCAAAATTAAAGTAGTCTTAAACCGGTCCGATCGCCGTGACGAGATTAAGCCTAAAGACGTGGAGACCACCATGAATCATAATCTCTTCAGTATTTTGCCGGCAGATTATAAAACGGTACCGTCTTCATTAAATCAGGGTATTCCGGTGGTGCTGCTGCATAACATGTCCAAGATTAGCCGCAGTTTTCATGACCTGACCCAAAAAGTTGTGGGAGATGACAGCGGTAAATCGGCTTAAGCATAGGTGAGGTCTCCATTAGGAGGGATAAAATTGTTAAACAAGAGCTCTTTTATAAATGGTAATACCGTCAAGCAACCGGCTTCGGTTAAGGATAAAGCCATCGATAAGAATAAGGAAATGGAAGAAGTCAGTGTTGAAACATTGCGTCAGGTTATTGACAACATAGACGAAACCATGACTATGGAAAAGCGGGGCGCTTTTGAGCGGAAGGCCGTGGAGGAGCAGATATCCCATACGCTGGAAGGAGTGCTGGAAACCAGAGACAGGCATTTTTCTCTGGCCGACAAGCAGCGGGTAGTCCGGAAGATTATAGATGAGATTTTTGGCTATGGCCCCATAAACCCGTTGATTAATGATCCTACTGTGACTGAGGTTATGGTTAACGGTCCTAGGCATGTATACGTGGAGCGGGACGGCAAGCTTATCCATACGGATACCGTTTTCCGTGACGATGCCCATGTCATGCATATTATTGATAAAATCATCACGCCGCTGGGACGCAGGATTGATGAGAGCTCTCCCATGGTGGACGCCCGTCTGCCTGATGGTTCCAGGGTCAATGCCATTATTCCGCCTTTGTCTGTTAAGGGCCCCACAATTACCATTCGAAAGTTTTCTGCAGACCCTTTTACCATGGACGATTTAATTACCTTTGGTACCATGTCCAGTGAGGTAGCTAAGTTTCTGCGCTCGTGTGTAAAATCGCGCGTTAATATTATTGTTACCGGTGGTACCGGCAGCGGTAAAACTACGGTATTAAATGTGTTATCCGGATTTATTCCAACGACGGACCGGATTGTTACCATTGAAGATGCGGCGGAGCTGCAGCTGCAGCAGAATCACGTCATTACCCTGGAGAGCCGACCTGCCAATATTGAGGGCAAAGGAAAGGTATCTATTCGCGATTTGGTTATTAACTCTTTGCGCATGCGGCCGGACCGTATTGTGGTGGGTGAGGTGCGGGGCGGCGAAGCCCTGGATATGCTGCAGGCCATGAATACCGGCCATGACGGCTCCATTACCACGCTGCACGCCAATAACCCGCGGGATGGTCTGGCCCGACTGGAAACCATGGTTTTAATGGCTGGTATGGATTTGCCCCTGCGGGCAATCCGGGAGCAGATTTCTTCAGCTATTAACCTGATTGTGCATAGCGTCCGTTTTTCAGACGGATCACGCAAAATCACCAAGGTGACTGAAGTTGTAGGGATGGAGGGGGATACCATTACCCTCCAGGATCTGTTTGTGTTTGAGCATAAAGGCTTCAGTGAACGGGGCGAAGTTATAGGTAGTCATATGCCAACCGGGATTATCCCCTCTTTCCTGGATAAACTGCACGCATACGGAGAAAGAATTTCCAAAAACATGTTTCGTAATGGCCAGCAGTCAGAGTTTAGTAACAGGAGGTTATAGCCATGCAGTTTATTGTGTTGGTCGGTGCTTTTCTGACCGCAGTTTTCCTGGTGTATGGTTTGTACGGCCTCCTTTTTTCCAGACGGTTGGCTGTGCTGGACCGGTTGGAGATGCAGACCATGGAACCCGAAGAGATGTGGCATGCCGATATATCCAAACGGCAGGGTCTGCGTCAACAGTCTCTGCAAATCTTGGGCGCAATGGGAAAAATGTTTTCCCGCAAATCTTATTTGGATTCCATGCACAGAAAACTGATTCAGGCTCATATCCTGCTTCGTCCCGATGAGTTTATTGGTTTGGTGATGGTAAGCGGGATTGGCGCAGCTCTGCTTTTTTTTCTTCTAACCGGATCTTTTCTAATGGCGGTGCTGGTAGCTGTAATCGGCTTTAAAGCGCCTGGAATCTATGTGGACGTGGCCAAGGGCAGGCGAATGCAGGCTTTAAACAACCAGTTGCCCGAAGCGCTGAATATTATTAGCAGTGGCTTGCGGGCCGGCTACAGTTTTCCCCAGGCCATGGCGGTGGTGGGAAGGGAGATGGATGCACCCATTGCCGACGAATTTAACCGTGTTTTACGGGACAATCGTTTGGGCAAATCAATGGACGATGCTTTGCTGGAAATGACTGCACGAACGGATAATGAAGATTTAGATTTAGTGGTAACCTCCCTTTTGATTCAACGCCAGGTGGGCGGCAATATGGCCGAGGTTCTTAATAAGATTGAACATACCATCAGGGAGCGGATGCGTATCAAAGGTGAGATTAGAGCACTGACCGCCCAGCAGAGAATGTCTGCCGTGATTATTGTTTTATTGCCCATTGCCGTGGCTCTCCTTCTGCTGGTGATTAACCCGGAGTATATGCTGACACTTGTTACCGAGCCCATCGGCATCATGGTGCTGAGTATCGCTGTTATTATGCAGATTGTGGGCATAATGATTATCCGTCGTATCGTGCAGATTGAGGTCTAAAATAAAGAGGGTGAGAAAATGGTTTGGCTGGTTAATCTGCTGGTTTTTATCACTGCGGTCTTAATGGTAATGTTGGCTGCCACTTCGTTGGGCAGAAAACATGAGGTAATGGAGAGGTTGGGGCAAATCCGTAACATGGATACCAGGCCTTCAGAGGATGATATCTTTCACCGTCCATTTCGGGAAAGGGTTATCACCCCTTTTTTTCATAATGCCGGAAACGCTCTGGGTAACCTGGCTCCAAGTGAAATCAGGCAGAATATGGAGAAAAATCTCATTTATGCCGGGCATCCCTGGAACCTGACGGTAAATACCTTGCTGGGTCTGCAGGTGCTGTTTGGGATAGGGCTGCCGGTTCTGGGTCTGTTCTTTCTGGGAATAGTGGCGCCGGAACATCAGTTTCCCGGTTTATTTGCTTTATTACTGCTGGTTCTAGGCTTTATGATGCCTAATACTATAGTTAAGAGGAAAGCCACAGAGAGGCAAAAAGAAATTCAGCGGTCTCTGCCTGACATGCTTGACTTGCTCTTGGTTAGCGTGGATGCGGGCTTGGCCTTTGATATGGCCCTAAAAAAAGTAGCGGATAAAATGCCCGGTGAATTGAGCCGTGAAATAGGTAAAGCGCTTGATGAAATCAGAATGGGTAAAACCCGTATTGAGGCGCTGCGCAGTATGGCAAACAGAACCGGTGTGCCCGATATAAGTACTTTTATCAGTGCAGTGATCCAGGCTGAACAGCTGGGCAGCAATATTGCCAAAACCTTGGATGTGCAGGCTAATACCATGCGTCAGCGTAGAAGAATGCGTGCCGAAGAAGAAGCGATGCGGGCACCCATTAAGATGCTTTTTCCCCTGGTTTTCTTTATCTTTCCCGCACTTTTTGTGGTACTTTTGGGCCCGGCAGGAATACGTATAGTACAAACATTTATTAATATGTAATTGCAGAGGGGGTTAAAGCATGCTGCACCGGTTCAGAAGCAGCCTGATTAAACTAGTTGTTTTTGCCATGCTTCTGTCTACCCTTGCCGGAGCAGTTGTACAGGCCAGAAGCGGAAGGTCACATACAACAGAAGCGTTATCGGTAATTTTAGTCGTTGATATATCCGGCAGCATGGACCGTAATGATCCACAATATTTACGGGAAACCGCAACTTTGATTTTTATGGATTTGCTTGGTCCAAAAGATTACCTCGGTGTGCTTGCTTTTGATGACAGAATTGAGGAGCTGGTACCTCTACAGCAGGTGGCAGACAATAAAGGTACTTTTAAGGAAGCGGTGGAAGGAAACCTGGTGCCACGGGGCTTTACCGATTATGTGGGAGCCCTGGAGGAGGCTTTTGAACAGTTACATAGTGTGGAAACCGGAGATGCACGGCAGGTGGTGGTTTTTCTCACCGACGGGGAGCCCAATCCTCACCTCGATGCTCGAAATGATGATGAGTTTATGGAGGGGTATCTGGGAGAGCTGTGGGATTTAACGGGTGAATATGCCGCTGCGGGCGTGCCAGTGTATCCTGTGGCTTTTAGTGATGAAGTGGGCCCGGAGGTATTGGAGCAAATAGCCGGACATACCGGTGCTGATTTTGTACTAATGCCAGATCCCGGGGATTTGGTTGTAACGTTTTTCGAGCTTGTCAGTAGATTGAAAAACAGGAACCTGTTTTTCGCCAATCAAGAAGCCGGTGGGGAAACGGTTGAGTTCGCCGTTTCTGAAAACACCCGTCAGGTTAACATAGTGGCTATAGCTGAAGCAGGCGGCGTGATTAATATGGAGATGAGCAGTCCCTTAGGGACTGTAACTGAGGATAGTTTCGACGGGTTGGTTATTGAGGAATACGGCAGCAGTATGTTGGTGGTACTCAACGATCCCGGCGATTATGCAAAAGGTAGCTGGTCTGCCGTTTTTGATGGTGCTAGGGTAAGTGTGATGGCAGATACTGAGCAGTTTGTTTCTGCTCGTCTGCTGGAGCCGCTGGACAGTGGACAGTATCCACTGAATGAGCCGCTGCCTGTTACGGTGGAAGTAACCACCAGCGGCGGCGCTGATGCAGGAGACGTTCAAGCTGTAGCTAGGATTACCAAGCCCGGGGAAGCTGTACCTGTTACCGTCTCTCTGCAGGAGACCGATGGCTTGTTTCATGGTGAATATGAAGATACCAATCAGCAGGGTGTATATATAGTTGAAGTGGAGCTCTCCAGGCAGGGTGAGGTAATTGCCAGCGCTTCTGCTGAAGCGCAAGTGCAGCTTCTGCCATATATCTCTACTGATTTCTGGGCCGGTGAGGGGTACCGGTTGGGTGAGGAAATTATTGTGACCGGAACGCTGTCTGTGGCAGGCAACCGCCTGCCCGAAGGCGGGGAGTTAAGTTTGGATTATTTCCGCGTTGAGATGGAATATGAAAACGGGGAGGTTGTCTCTATTCCGCTGAAAGACAGCGGAGATTACGAAGAACATGGTGATGTGAGGTCCGATGACGGGATCTGGTCCAACAGGTTTGTTTTTGAGCATCCCGGACAAACTGAAGCCTATTTGCGTAGCTCCGGAACGTACAGGGGAGCAGACTTCACTCTGGAAAGACGGCTGGGCGCCTTTACCGTGCTACCGCAGGGAACTGTGGAAGTTACTGTAGAGAACAATGAGCTTTGGACCAGGCCCGGTGGGAATTTCCGTATTCCCGTTGCCATTGTCAGTAATTCTTCTTTTGCGGAGAATGTGATACTTACTCTGCAGGGGGATGCTATGCTGGAGCAAACCAGTGTGGAACTGGAACCGGGAGAGACAAGGATGCTGGATTTGGCTGCTGTTCCAGCAGAAGATCTGCCCTATGGCTCCTATTCTGTTACGCTGTTAGCTGAGAGTGATGAGGGATTGACTCAGGTAGAGGTAAACAACGGAGAGCTGTCGCTGGATGTCCTTACTACCGGTGAGGCTCTGCAGCGTCGTTTTCTTGGCAGTGTGCTGACTGTGGGCAGCATACTGGTTGTGTTGTTAGTCATTGCTTTGATGGTATATCTGCTTGGAATGGTTCTCTACCGGCTGATTGTCTATCCTCAGACCAGGTTAAGAGGAGCGCTCTCTTACAGACTCGATCCGATGCATCCTTTACAGGAGCTGAGCTTAACAAAATCCGGTAAAACCAGTGTTAAAATTACTTTGGATGAAGATAATCGTGACGCTGACTTTTTGGTCAGTCAGGGCGACCATGATTTTACCATGTCTATCTATACACAGTGGGATAATCGCCTACCCAAGTTTTTACAAGGCTGGCGGACGCTTGTACAGCGGGAAATCCCTGTTAAAGTATTACTGGAGTGCGAAAAGCCTGGAGTAATCGAGTTTGAAGGCGAAGTATATACCAAAAAAGAACTGTTCCATTTAGAGGAGTTTACTTTAGGGAATGTGACGTTTCAGTATATAAATAGCAATAGCCGTTGGTTTAAAAATCAGCGAGCCGGTGTGGATATCCTGAAAGGAAAAGTGTGATGGGCAAAACAGTGAGAATGGTAGATGAAAAAGGGAAGACGATATTACAGGAGGTTTTGATGGCTGATTCCTTCTTTCTGCGTTTGAAAGGGCTGCTGGGAAAAAAGTCGCTGCCGGAGGAAACGGGATTGGTTATTACGCCCTGTAAAGCAGTACATACGGTGGGCATGGCTTTTGCCATAGATGTGGCATTTGTGGATGATTCCGACACTGTGTGTGCCCTGTGGGAAAATATGCAGCCCTATCGGTTTGGAAAAACCGTAAAAAAAGCCCGCTATGTTATAGAGGCTCCTGCCGGTACTTTTGCCCAAAAGGGAGTTGCGGTTGGTAGCATGGTTAACTTCGTATCTTAACACTTTACTTCCATTTTACCTCGGTCCGTACCACGGTTCAGAGGATTCCACTGCCGTATTGTATCTAACCTTTGTTATCCGGTTCGTTATTGTGGTTGGGTATTTCTCTGGGAGTTCTTCACCAACTTCTTTATGCGGCGCAGGGAATCAATGAAGAATATAAGCTATATGGCTTTTTAAAGCAGAGATCAGATTTGTCTACATTAACTTGCATTCAAAAACAAAAATACTCCCGCACTTATCATGCGGGAGTATTTTTACTTTACAGGTTTTTAACGAACTCCGGGGCATCCTCTTCCGGGAGGAACATGTAAACAGGCGCTTCATCCTCAATATGTACTCCGACAATGTAGCCTCCTGTTGCGACGGCAAAATAATTTGTGCGGATGTTGTTGAGTATCTCAGTTTGCTCCTGTTCGTTTGTGATTCTTCGAGGGTTATTTGGATTATAGTTGGTGCTATTTGCCTGAAAGTAATGATGATAATCAAAAGGATTAATGAAATATCGTTCAATCGTCAGATAATCTATTTCACCTTCAAATTCAAAATGCTTAAGTAAGTTCTCTTCCTCTAAAAAAGAGATTGTCTCAGTATAGTCCTCTGTGATGAAAACTTTATATCCGGAAAAGTCAATCACACCCAAAGCCGGCTTTGTCGGGAAATAGCGCTGCTCTGGTGTTAAGTTGGCATTGTCGGCGTTTAGCGTGGTAAGTAGTCTGGATCTTGTAACTTCATCATGCTCGTAGTTAAAGCTGTCGGCGCCAAAAATATCAGTTATATATATGTCGCTGTCAATCGACTGTAATCTCTGATATACATTGGCAATTCTCGGTTTCATATAATCAGTTTCATCCAGCGAAAGCATTTCCAGCAGGTTGCCAAGAGAAGTGGCCTGGTAATAGCGAATTAGTTCTCGACCGTTTTTTAGGGTATAGATTATAATTATTTCACTCTCTATAGTATAATCCTCGGGAGAATGGACGGTTGTCTCCATATTTACTGGGCGCTTACCATATTCAATGATGGCTTGATGAATATCGAGCACTTTCCTGATATCCGACTCACTTGTATATTGCGGTCTAAATTCTTCAAACCAATTCGCTTCGGTAGGAGGGGTTCCATCAGGCTCAAGGTAAGGTTGAGAGTGCGGATATCCCACATACGTGATATGGACATTTTCAATATCTTCCGCTGCAGGTATTCTGTTTGCAAAGCCAAGGCCGCCGGTGGAGAGGATAACAATGGCCAGAAGACAGATACCCAATACAGCAGGCAGCTTGAGCACATTACTGCGAAATGGATAATGGGCAAAGAACTGTGCATGTAGGACATAGATGATTACGCCACCTATGGTAGCAAGGAGAAGGGAAGCGCCACGATTTACCAATGGATCGGTTACTGAGACAATCAGTGCGAAGAAGAAAAAGGTGGGTATCAGTGTACAGATAAAACAGGCCAGATTGTTTGTCCCGGCTTTCTGAGTGATTTCTGCTTTCCGGTCTTCAAAGAGCTTTTGTGCCAATATAGCGAGTAAGACCGCCACAATCAACCAGCTGATTACGGTGGTGACATTTATTGCAGGTAAGGCCTCATGAGTGCCGGTTGCCCGATCTATGGACAAGGCGTCATATGTAAACGCATCCTTTAAGAAAAATAGCAAGGGGTTAATTGCCGCGGTAGCATGAACCAATTCCTCTCCTATTCGTTCGAATTCTCCATAAATATTGCCAAATAAAAAGAGCTTCATCAAGTAGTTCAGACCCAGCATCAATAGGGTGATGCCGCTTAAAGAATAAAGCGCCAAAAGTCCCCCTTCTGCCAAGGTTCCCGTAAGTATGTACGCAAGGCTGGATATTGTAAAGCTAAGCACGCTAACTGTAATATAGCCCAGCAGCAGATAACTAACTGCAGTGGTCAGTTCGGTGGAACTGCCAAAGATAATGATGTTTCCTATATAAGTAATAAGCAGCACAAGAATAATCGGCAAAACACTCATCATTATCCCTGCCAAATATCTTGTTGCATAAAGTTGTTTCCTTGTTAACCCTAAAGAAAAGAACACATTAACCGCATTCTTTTCATAAATAAACTTAAACGCCATAAGGGCCAAAACAGCGGAACTAAAGATAATAATGCCCGTAATAATTGCCGGAGGCATGCCAAGCAGCACAAATACATAATCTCTCAGACCAACGGGAACCGACAATAGAGGGTTTGCCAGTATACTGGCTACAAACAAAAGAATGAAACTGATAAATGAAGGAACTAGGCAGGCTTTTACAGCCACCATAAAGGAATGCTTTAAAATACCCTTATTATACGATATCTCTGAAGTCATACTCTTTTTCCTCCATTTCAATCAGGAATACTTCTTCCAGCGTTAAGGGGGAAACCTGAACCAGTACGGGGTCTAGTCTCTCTGTTTGCGCTCTAATCTCCGCCTCATCCCCGCCGGCAACAAACGTGGCCACTTTCCCGTTAAGAACCAGGTTCTTATGTATGAAGCCATTTAAGGCATCCTCTGCAATACTCTTTTTAAATGCCAACCGATACTTATTCATTCCCTGGCGCATCTCACAGACGGAGGAGTCATAGATAATTTGCTTATTATTAATAATTCCTATATGGTCGCACAAATCTTCCAACTCCCTGATGTTATGGGAAGAAATCATAACCACAATTTCTTTTTCAGCCACCAGTTCCGTTAATAGCCGCCTCACCAGAGAGCGTTTAACAGGATCCAGCCCATCAAAACACTCATCCAAAAGCAAGTAGTCCGGACGCGTAGATAAGGCAAGAATGATAGCCACCTGCTGCTGCATCCCCTTTGAAAGCCCAGTTAACTTTTCACTGGGATCAATTTCAAATATTTCTGTTAATCTTTTAAAAGTGACATCACTCCAGCCAGGATAGAACCCTTTGTAAAATCGCGCCATGGTGTCCATATTGGCCTGTGACAAAAAATAGTGTTCATCAGGAATAAAAAACATTCTCCGTTTAATCTGCTCATTATCAAAAACAGCCTGTCCATCTACAAAAATACTACCAGAGTCAAGCCCGTAAATTCCCGCTATACTTTTAAGTAACGTAGTTTTTCCTGAGCCATTATGACCTATCAGCCCATAAATAGAACCTTTCTGCATGGTAAGTGACAGATTATCAAGAACAACCGCGTCTCCAAAAGACTTTTTAATCTCCTTTACGCAAATCATCTTCATCACTCCCCCCATATAATGAATCCACGATACTTATAATTTCATCTTTAGAAAGCCCATTGGACCTGCCATTCTTAATTGCCGTCTCTATTTCTTCCCGAGCCTTGTCCTTTAAAAAGCTGTTGTCCCGGGCCTGTTCAGAAATAAAACTACCCCTGCCAACCCCCGTATAAATTACATCTGCAGCCTCCAAGTCAGAAAAAGCCCGCTTGACGGTGTTGACATTTAAATTTAAATCCTTCGCCAATGAGCGAATAGAAGGGAGGCGTTCATGGGGCTCAAGTACCCCCAACATCACCAGCTCAAGTATCTGGTTTTTAATCTGTTCATATATCGGCACCCTACTGCGGTGGTCTATGTTTAACAATGGACTTGTCCTCCAGTTGATAATTGTGATATTACAAGTATCACAATGTGACTATATACTATCTTTCCATGAATTGTCAATATACTATTTTTGCGGATATTATAAATATGATAACAGGACCTCTGTTAAAAGATGAGCGAGATTTAGTTTAAACGTGTCTTGTTTGATTGTAAAATATAAAACCCTGTCATATGACAGGGTTGGTGAAGTTAATTATTATCAGTCCTCGGCGACTGCTTAAGGAGATACTGAATAGGTTAAAAAATAAGGGTATTTAACTGTATCTACAATTACCTCAATTATATATTCGCCTTGATCTACAAACGAATAATCAATATTTATGGTTTTGGGGTTATCATTAAGGATATAAGTATCTGATTCTTTTAAGGTGTCTTCTGTTGGTGAGTCTGGATCTCCAATCATTTGGAAGATTCGGTAAGTTATATCTACGTTAGGCTCCACATAAGAGGTAAATACTTTCATGTGGAGATCTAGCGGGGGTTCGCCAATAATATGTCCTTGTTCACTTAAAGTAACACGTCGTATTGCAGGTTCTGGAGGACTGGGGGAAGTATAACGAATAGCTACTCCTTCGTTATGACCACTAATAGAGGTAACATTAGCTAATAACACCTCTGACTCTAAGCTATAAACATGGTCATTTTTACCAGTTATGACGAAAGCAAGTATGTTAGTAGAGCTCCGCTCAAAATGTAAATCGAAATCTATATTTTGGTTTACAACTGGGAAGATAATAGAACTTTCTGTTTCTTTTATTTTACGATGCATAATTTTCTTTTCTTCTATATCTATATAGAAATAGTTAAAATTTTTGTCGTATACCAAATCTTCAGTGTCATCTATTTGAAAAATCTCTAAATCGTCAGCGAAACGGACATTGTTTGCAACAAATTCAGTAGCAAGCCGAACATTTTGCTGTACATCTGCTCGGCTTTCACCCACAGTAAAACTTCTTGTCCCAAAATAATAATAGCCGTACCCGATAGCCAGTACTACATTTATAAGGATTAGTACAATGATTAATTCCACCAGAGATAAACCTTTATTATTGGACAGGTGCTTATAGATAAATTTATTCATTTTTATAAAATGCACCTCCAGATTTTTTACAAACACTATTTAGGCAAAAAAGAATTGTATGTTACATTTCTTTCATTTCCTTGGCTATCTGTATAGTCTATAGTAACAGAAACATCTTTTTTTTCTATATCTATAGAGGTTGTCTCACCAAATTTTATAGTTAGGGTTGTGGTTTCGGCTCCTTCATCAACCCCAATGCCTGCGAATTTATTTTCCATAGCCTCATGCGCTCTATACTGTGCAGAACTTTTCCTGCCGCCGGAAAAAATATTTGTAAAACTAAATGTAAATAGTGGAGTTAAGGCTGCAACCAGGATAGCTAATATGGCCAGGGCTACAATAACCTCAACGAGACTAAAACCTTTCTCGGTATTTTGTTTTTTCATAGGTAGCTACACCCCTCTTATTGATAGCTATTCTTTCCATTGCCAAGACCCTAGAGCTAAACCGCCTGATTCACCTTCGTCATCTAATTCTTGATATACAACTGTAAAGGAACCTTGACCGGTAATTTTATTAGCAATCACAGACCCAGTTACAGATACATTACCAGCGATTTTTACATCTGCATCGGGAGCATGAATCGCTCCAAAAAGGTTTGGGGTACCCGACATATCAAAAACCCCACCAGGCGTTACATAATAGAATATGTCTACCTCATCATTTACTGCAAATGTACCGCCACCAGTGAAGTTGTCCAAGTAAAGATACAGCTTGCCATTACCAGTGACATTAATTTTGCCATTACCTGTCACTTTAATTTCGTGAGCGTATAATCTTCGGGTTCCTTCTACTATAATATCTAAATTGCCGCCGCTAATATCTATTAAATTATATTCTCCATTTTCATTCACCACTTTGTGGTCATTAGTAGAATTCAATACTATATTTTCTCTTAGGGGGAGAGTGGGAGGGGTCGGACTTGTATATAGCCACTCAGGGTCATAACTGATCTCTCCTTCTTTAACAATATCCTCAAAAAAATTATCTCCACCAATTTCAGCATAAGCTACGTCGCCATAAACATGGGCAGCTTTACCAGAAACACTAATGTTTTTTGCTTTCAGTGCATAATCTGAACCACCTGACGGCACAAGAGTCACTACTACAGTTTGACTAATGTTGCCTACCCAGCCGGTGGATTCGATTATAACCTCAGCATTCGGATTGCCGTATACATCAACTTCGAAGTCACCATAGTCAAGTTTGACCAAGTCTGAGGCAGGAGCATTAATCATTTTGTTAACAAACGTACTATCCTCTTTATTTTCGTTTATGATGTGTTGTGCCACGTTTTCTGCTCCGGACCTAGCTATATAGTACGCCTGCATCTTCCGCTCATCTCGTGCTACTTGCGTAGCATCGACCATACTATAATGCCACAACGCTGTACCAAGAAGGGTCAATACAAACATTAACATTAGTACCAAAGGCATCGCTGCACCTTTTTCCTGTCTTAACATATTAAGCCCCCCAACCCAATTTCTTTAAACTCGCACCTAAAATATTACCATATTTTCATATTGAATATATAAATTATATCTTAAATTCCTTATTATGCCTAGGACAACCCTAGAGCTTTTTAGTTTAATTTAAGAAAATAAGCAATACATCAATCTCTGTAGTTATTAAATGGCGCAAACATCTTGCAATACGCTGCGACTATAGATAGTCGCATAAGCTCAAATCATGGGCAATGTGTTGTCGACGTTTAAGAAATGGATGAAAAAGCCTTCTCAAAATGAACTCGCTCTAACTTGAGCTTGCTTGCCAAGTGGGGTTTCATAGCGAATAGAGGCTTTCGACCATGCTTTTTCAATGCGGTCTCATGAACTCTATTAAGATTGTAAGCTTGCTCCGATAGCCTTTATCAACAATCTCATCATGCAAAACAACTGCATTAACACAACCCTCGTTCATTCGTTCATGGATGTATGTTTTATAGGGTTCAAGTTTACATTCCTTCACGGCTCTGTTCTTGTACGCCGGCATAGTAGAAAACGCGGCATCGTGATCCAATTCATTCACGCCCTAGCCACCCCTAGTATTCGTACAGTCTCTCCGCTGGTAAGGCTGTCACCGACGGTGTGTGTGAAGTTGGGCAGGAAGGTCTCTGCGTCTTTAGTGTGGATGTTTATCCGTAATGGTAAGATTAATCATATCCAATCCTTTCGAGGGAACAATGATGAAGAAACAAGGTTTGAAGTTATATTTTGCGAAGGTAAAGGTATAATGTATAAAACCAGTATGATAAAAGATACCGTGACAGACGTCCATTACTTGCACAGCACAAGGGGGGCTGACCATACTTTTAGATAAAGATGGAAGCCGCGGTCATCGATTAAAACAAAGTAGTTGTTTCAATTGCCACAGAGTTACTTGTTTTGAAGGCGGCTATCCATTAATTGATATTTAAGATAACACATGGATTGGGGTGTTATTGCATGTGAGTATAGCTAAACCGCAGGTAATAATATAGAGGAATAATCAGGGAGCATACAATAATATAAGGCCGTAACGAACTTCAAAGCAGAAATTCGTTACGGCCTTTTTTATGCGGCTAAAGATATGTTGGATTAGATTGGAGAGGGCTAGTCGGAATCGAACCGACCCCGGCTAATTTACGAACCGGCCAACGGGTTTGCAGCCCGCGAGGACACCATGTCCTTAGCCCCCATCCAGTAATTCGGCATGCCAAGCGAGTTGCCTGCCGGATTTGTATTGGTATATCCAATGGTCAGGCCCACAGCCATAGATAATTACGATACAGCATTTGTTTGCAATAGAAAAGGTATGGCTCTGGCGCAATCCTACCCATTTTGGCGGTTGTCAGGCAGCCAGGAATCTGTGATAGTTATAATCGGAATAGATGCCCGGTGGCCGAATAATCATGTTTACATCGGACTTGTAACATGGGTGACGAGCCTTTCTATGTCTTCGTGTCTTGCCTGCCCGGAGGCGGGGGGACAGTTGTGCTCTATGCTTGTCCGGTTCAGGAAGAAAACAGATAAAAAAATAAAACCATGGCTATTTATGGCCATGGTATCGATAAGGCATTGAAGATCCCGGATATTAAATTCATGTTAAGAATATGCCTTTACATCTAAAAGGATTATATCATGAGCTAGCTTGGACAGAAATATGTAATTTAACTGCCCCGCACCGCAAGCAGCGTAAGCGACGTGGGGCGTTTTGTTTTGGCGGAGACGCCGTTTCCCATGGGGTATACTTCGACGCATTACAGGGCAAATGTGGGCTTCTGGGACAAGCTGTGGAGTCAGTTCGGCCAGGCCAACCCCTCCAGTAAGCAGCATATTAGATAACGGAGCAACGTGATCCACGTCAATCACGCCACCCCCCAGCAAGCGGTTCAGTCTCACTGCTGGCAAGGCCGTCGCCGACGATGTCTGCGAAGGTGGTCAGGAAGTCTCTGCGTCCTTGGTGTGGATGTTCGTTTGCTTATCAATGCTGTGGGCAAGGTCGATTTTAGTCATCTATTTTCTCTGTTCTGATTTGTGGGATGTTTTTGGCATGAAAAAGCCAGCCCTTTTGAGGGACTGGCTTGTGTGCTTTGGTAGTAGGTAGGGGTCAGGAGACCCCTTTTGGGAAATTATGGAGGCTTGCTGGAAGAATTTCCGGGCAAACCGTTTTTTTTAAATACGTTCTGCGCATCTTTTATGTAATGTCATTTGCTTCTCAATACTACGGGCAACATCGGTTTTAATCATTTTTTTCCTCCGTTCTGTTTTGTTGGCCTATTTGGGGCATGAAAAAACCAGCTCTCGTGTTGAGAACTAGTTTGAGTGTGACTAAGTAGGGGGGCAGACCCCATTTTCGAGGTTCTGAAAGAATCCAGGAAATTGCAGGAAATCCCTTCCTTTTGCCGAATTGAGTTGGTGGGAGGGAGGTGAGTAGTTTGGGGAGATATGATGAAGCATTGATATGCAAAAATGGGCATGTTATTAACGAGAGTGCCAATAGGAATCCTGAATTTAATACTAAGTTTTGCGACAAATGTGGTGCTGAGACTATTCGTAAGTGCCTAAACTGTGGAACTGGAATTCGCGGAGAATATCACGTTGAGGGTGTGTTTGACTTAACGGGCCACTCGCCTGCACCTTCTTATTGCCATGACTGCGGGAAGCCATATCCATGGATTGAAGAACAATTAAACGCTCTAGACGAAATCGTTGACCTTATGGATGAATTAAGTGAATTAGAGAAGCAGGAATTTAAACAAAGTGCCAGAGAAGTTACTACTGAGAATCCCCGCACGTCATTGGCCGCATTAAAAATTAAGAAGTTTGGTATTAAGGTTGGCAGTGAAGTTTATGGTGCTGCGCGAGACATATTGGTTCAAATAGCAGTAGAAGCTGCTTTAAAAAGTTCTGGGATGAAACCTTAAGGGTCATCGTGGCTCTTTCCTTTTGCCGAAATTAGTCGGTAAGAAGGGAGGTGGGAGTTGTGGCTAGTGAAGTAACCTATTGGGGATTAAGTATAAGTAACTGGATATCGGTGGCTGGCGTTATGGTTACTGCAATCTTTAGTTTTTTACTCTGGCGCGCTACTATTCAAACGAACGACGTTGCTAAGGCAAGCTATAAGTTATCGGAAACCATTGCTAAAACACAGAAAAGTGTTCAATCTGCATTACATAACGAATTATTAGAAAACATGTTACAGCAAGCCGAAATAGCAAAAAACATTTTATTGCAAGTAAAAGATACCTATACCGGCAAGACATCATTCTTCTCGAGAGGGGCAATAAGAAAATTACCTATAAATGTCATAACAAAAGAAGAGCTGGCTGAATACTTTAATGACGAAGAAAGAAAAATCATAAAAGATGCCTTTGACGGCATAGAAGAATATGTTTCAAGATATTCTGAAAGATATAGCGCTAAAGCAATGGATGACTTGGATGATTGCGTTAGTAGTATTGAAGTTTTTATTCATTACGCAAGTAAAGAGCTTGATTGCTAATAAAGAGCCCGTCGTGGCTCTTTTCTTTTATGCTAAAACTGCCCGGAAGGTGGGGTAGTGTGTGGCGGGAACTTGGACCGTTTCACCTGTTTTAGGGTTTCTTGCAGCTCTTTCAGGTGCGTGTCGCAAGTCAAATGTACCAAAACCAGCTAGTTTTACTGCCTCACCTGCACTTAGGCTCTCTGTAATTGTGTCAATTAAGCCATTGACAGTAGTCTCAGCGTCTTTGACTTGAATGTTCAGTTTCTCTGCAATACTACGGGCAACATCGGTTTTAATCATCGTTTTCCTCCTTGTAGTTTAGATTGTTTTTTAGACACAAAATACCCCTACCTGTCCTTTTGGGTAAACAAGTAGGGGTAAGATTGGCAGTTACGTTAGGCGGTACAGACGAAGCCAGCAAGCCGTACAGGCTCACAGCTGGCAAGGCTTGTTTCTGACGAGACGATGTCTGTGAGGGTCTCGGCGTTCTTGGTGTGGATGTTCATTGTTTCTGCAATGCTGCGGGCTAGGTCTATTTTGATCATCTTTGTTTCCTCCGTTCTGTTTTGTTGGGCTGTTTTTGGGCATGAAAAAACCAGCCTCACTGAGGAGGCTGGTCTGTGTGGTCGTTTATGTCCTTATTTCTGGGCATACCAAAACATTTAAATATACTGAGGATTCACTACTTGGATACTCTCAGATAAAGTGATACTTATTGACTAATATTTACAGTTATTTGACCACTCGATGCTATGCCTACAGTATAGGTTTGACCATTCTTAGTTGAATCTGCATCTCCAGAGACGACAGTTGACGGTAAATTCGTTACTGGACCATGTGCATCATTCGGAACAGTGGGCCAAGTTTCTACGTACGCTTCAAGGGCAGTTTGAAGGGGACCAGGTTCCTGAGCCGCCGCCACTGCTAATGTAACATCTGCAATGTGCATATTCGCTGCGCCTACAAGAGTTCTTATATTTGCCTCATGAGCTCTGTTTGCCGCATTCCGCGTTACAGAACCATAAAGCGGAATCGCAACTGCCACCAAAATACCAATAATAACTACAACTACCATCAGTTCTACCAGTGTGAAGCCACAAAAAAGTCATATTTTTCCAATAATTGGGCAAGTGTCATTTCGCGAAATGGCGCTTTTTTTGTTTCATTATGTTTTTTACCATTAGTTATTGTAAGCAAAAACTAATTTAAAGGGAGTCACATTAATGGTGCTCCATGGAATATAGATTAAGCTTAAAATCATGGTACGGCATGCAAATCTAAGCTGACAATAAGGAGTGGTTAATTAAGGGAGGAGGAACAAAGGAATATAGAACAAGCATCTTATAATGGTAAGAACGATCATTATATTATGCAATAAAATTCCTTGTAAATCTTTGTTAGCTTTTAAATTGCAAGCAATATATGTTAGGCAAAATGTAAGGGTACAAAAGACAAGGGGAGCTGCCGCTCCCCAGATTAGTTTTTAAGCAGATGTTTTACCTCTTTCTCATAGCCGTACTTAGTAAAAAACTCTATGAGTGCGATTTCGAAAATCTCTTTGTGCTTGACGTTCTTTTCGCAGCTAAAATCGGCAACCATCTGTGCTAAAGCATTGGAAAAGTGAATGGACTTTGTGGTGGGTACTCCGGGAACAACATAACGAGGAACCTGCCCTATCACAGCAGGTTCCTCTAGTAGCTCTACAAGGCGTTCATTCTTCTCTCCCAGTAATCGTAGTAGGGGAAGATAAGAAACTAATTCCGCTTGTTCAGATGTTAACTGCGGCGGTGCGGAGGAAGTATCGCCTTCAATCCTACTGTCATCGGGCGCATTGTCGGCATCGTCGTTGTCAGGATCAACCTTTATGTAGTTGCCTGTATCAGCATCCCAGATATAGTTTTTTGCTTTCATAAATTGAGCTAAGTCACTATGGCTTTCAAACCCCATTTTTACAGCAATTTCTTTGGGACCTAAACTCCCTTCCTCATACATTATTGCTATCTTTCCGGCCTTGGAGTGGTCCTGCAGATATGGAGCGTTTTGTGGCGAGTTCTTTTCTAAAGTGGGATAGTAACCTTTGTTTTTATCCCAGGAGAAATTCTTTCTGCGCATAAAGTTATCCAAGGTCTTTTCGTTGGCATAGCCAAACTCTGCTGCCAGCTGCTCTTTTGTTTTTCCTTGCTTGAAGCATTCCAGGATTTCTCTTACCTTTTTCTCGTAAATGGGCTCTGTATATTTACTCACCTGCGAAATTCCTCCCCTCTGAAGATCATAATGCGTTTACAGCGTCTTGAAGCTGCTCTAAGTCTGCATGCATATAAACGGAAGTGATTTTTAAATCGCTATGGCCTAGGAGCTTCTGAATCTCCACAAGACCAACTTTTTGCTTCACCAGACTTGTGGCAAAGCTATGGCGCAATATGTGGCAAGAGACGTTCTTTTTCCAACCCAAGCTTTGTACCGCCTGCCTGAGAGTGTTATTAACATACGTGTTGCTGATTGTGCCAGTCTTTTTCGTGGCAAAGAAGAAGTTGGAGTTATAGGCATCTCTCCAGTTGTCTTTGTAATCAATCAGCAAGGGCAACAATTTATTATTGATAGGCACGTTCCTGTCTTTGTTGCCCTTGCCTGATATGACATGAATAATTCCTTTATCCAAATCGACATCGTCCATAGTGAGTTTAATGCACTCTGAAATTCTTAGGCCAGTATTTGCTAGAAATATCACGATTAGCCTAACCAAATCATTTGTAATCGTATCGGCCAGTTCTGCCACTTCCTGCTGGCTTAGATAATGCCTTTCTTTAGTGGGTAGCTTCACCAAATCAACTGCCAGGGATATGTCTCTCTCTACCAATTCCTTTTTGTAGGCGAATTTATAGAAGGACCGCAGTGTGTATAGGTAGCGGCTACGGCTGTTGGGAGCAATATTCCGCTCCTTAAGACTGCGGAGAAAACCTTCAATATCTGCACTTTTAATGTCTTCCAGATAGACCGGCCCGTTATGTTTCTTTTCCATATAGCTACCAAAGTAGCGCAGATCCCGGAGATACAGCGCAATCGTTACAGGGCTACGCTCAATATCATTCATGTATTGCTGAAACTGTTCGATGGTATCTAAGAATAACATGCTTTCCAAACCTCCGTTGTGACTCTCGTTTCTCATAATTCACTCTCCCCCAGTAGCATTATGTAGTGGCATCGTTGTATTATGTAACAACATCATTGTATTTTATGCGAATATTATTGTCAATGCTTCGTTGTATTTTTAGGTGATTTGTATGGATTTTTTATATTGATTGGTGTATAATATGCCATATATTGCTAAGTAGGGGGTGGGATACTGTATGATAGTCTTTACGTTAGACCGTGTAATGTTTGAAAGAAGCCGTATGAAGGTACCTGAGTTGCAACAGCTAAGTAGCGTTAATAAAAATACCCTTTATGGAATATACAACAATACTAGTAAGCGTGTGGATCTCGACGTTTTAAACCGTATATGTTCTGCACTAGATTGTGAGCCTGGGGATTTGATGAAATATATACCTGATGATGGGCAACTAAAACTATTCTAAAGCCATCACACCAAATAATTTCGCTGCTCTAATTTTTTGTACATGTTATCCTGCTGCCGGGTCGTAAATTGGAAGTAAACTAAGGTACTGTTCACGTTCTTATGACCTAAGTAGTGTTGCAGCTCTTTAACATCAAGACCGCTATCGGCAAGGTGGACAGCTACAGAGTGCTTTAGACTATGGAAGTGCCACTTCTTTTTATCTGATATTTTGGCCACCTTACAGTACTTCCTCATTAGCAGGTCCAATGTCTGTCTAGATATAGGCTTGCTAACTTGGCTGGGAAAGAGACAATCATCTATGCCGTAGTCACGGATGTATTTTTCCAAAGCCTTTTTTGTTTCGTCATCCAGCCGGATGGTGTTGTTCTGGGAGTTTTTTAGTCTATTGCAGTAAAGCTCGCTACGTTGTGCATTGTACTCAGCGACCGTCAATAGCCCGACTTCCGAAGCCCGTAGGGCGCACCTGTATGCCACCCGGAAAATACAGTAGTCTCTTAGCCAGTATTTGCTTTTCTTTTTTTTAATTGCCTTAAATAGGCTGGCTAGTTCATCTTGGGTGAAGTACTTTACTGTTTGCATAAGAAACCTCCTTACTGGTCAAAATGCTTATTTTGACTAACTTTCTCTAGCTAGTAAAGCCTTATAACATAGTACTTTATGTGCCGGTGAATTAATTTTTATGAAAACATGGTCAATAAGGTGTATGTTTCACGACTTTTTGAAGGTAGAAGGGAGGGTCTATTGGCCCTCCCTTCTCAGTATTCTTCTGGCAGTAAGCAAGTCACATTTATTCCATCGTCGATCACCCAGAACTTCTCACCGTCAACCCATGCTACCTGAAGGTAATCCGCGCCGCCTTTACTTTTAACCCTTTCACCGATTCGAATCATTGTCTTCACTGCAATCGCAAAGGTCTTATTGCCAAATTTCTGCTGAAAGCCACTTGTTGTATAGACGGGTCCTGAAAACTGGGCATGAGTGGATTCCTCTTGTGGTTGTAGTTGGACGTTTACGTTCATTGTAATCACTCTCCTTATAATAAGCTTTTTTCGCGCAAACTGACGAAGCCTTTGTTGCCAATCACGATATGATCCAGTAGTTCAATGCCAATGATCTTCCCAGCTTCCTTCAGGCGCTTAGTGATGTCGATGTCTTCGCGTGAAGGAGTAGGATCGCCTGAAGGGTGGTTATGCAAAATGACGACGGAAGCACACTTGATGCGGATAGCGGGCGCGAATACTTCCCGGGGATGAATCAACGATGTGTTCAAGGTTCCCTTTGAAATTGTAGTATGCTGGAGTATCTTGTTTTTTGTGTTTAGGAACAAGGCTACAAGATACTCCTCCTCATGCAGCGCTAGGTACTTGAAATTCTCAAAAACATCTGCTGGTGATTGAATGGTGATGCTTGTGTCATCTGGCTCCAAGAGCGCTTTGGAGAGGTCAAAAACGGCCTTTAGCTGCTTGGCTTTTCGTGGGCCAAGTCCAGGCACCCTCAAGAGTTCCTTCTCGGTGGCGTGACTTAGCTGTTTTAAGCTTGGGTATTCTTTGGCAATATACTCCATTCCAGATTCCTGAACAAAAGGCTTTAATAGATGTTTCATTAAAACACCTCCATAAAAGTAGAAAGAGGCGCAGATCCATTTACGGATTCTGCGCCTCTTCTGTTTCTTATACTTTAAATGTTGGAAAGCTCAAAGCCCACCTCTCTGCTATGTTTTAGCAGAAAGTAGAGTCCTGCCTTGGCCGCGAAAATCATCACCATAAATCCGAACTCAGAAATGTACGGTTTTTTGGCTGCGATTTCTTCACGGTTCTGATAAGCGACCCGTGCGTTACCAGCCAGGCCTTTAACAACATCACCGATCTCATCTAACAATTCGTTTGCAGGGGTGTGATAATGATGCCTCATGCGTTGCTGGCGGGGTGGTGGGGTCCACTCTGAACGGAAACCCTGGTCATCAACGTGGGCAGGGATTTCACATTCGTCTGGGTATCTTCCAAATTCGTTTTGGAAAATTTCGATGTACTCATCTCTTGTCATATGTTTGCCTCCTTTAAATTAAATAAAGCATAAACCCAGTTAGGGTTTATGCTTCGTTCTGTAACCTACGTTCATTGAAGTCTGTCTTGATTCGCCTGATGTCCTTGGCTAAAGTGCTTAGTGCATCGTTGCTGACGTCTTTCATGGCCGTTGATACAATGGTGCTGAGAAGTAAGGTTGTGCCGACTCTCAATAAATTGGTGCCTGTTCGTGTGGCAATTTCTGAATACATGGTTTGTGCCTCCTTTCATTGTTTTATTACTTATACCACGAAAGGAGAAAGTCACTGTTACTTGAGAATATACGCCTCTAAGGTTGGAAAATACATAGGTTTTTTGTATAATTGGATAAGCTCAGTAATTATGGGGGGTGGAGTTATGGATAAAGCAATAATAAGATTTTTCGCCGTTCAAATGTATGAACCGTTTATTGCGGACATTGAGCCGATTCAAAAAGATAAAAAAATATCACACTTAATTGATCAGCTATCGGCTCTATCGGTATCATCTATAATATTACCCGCAAATTTTGAAATGGCTGTTCATAAGAATATTGTGGTTCAAGCTAAGGATATCGCCCCAGAATCTTTTTGTGATTCAGTAGTTTTGGACCATGTTTGGGTAAATTGGGTTAGCCTTAAGAGCATCATCACCAGTGCTCTTAAAAATGATATACATAATAGCGAGGAACTCAGTCAGCATAAAGACAAAGACCAATTTTTGATGGAAGAAAAAAGAAAGGCTACTGAAAAAACTACGCAGGATCAAGTTATCGACCTTCAGGCGGAGTTGATATCGACATTGTTAGAAAAGAGCTTCCCATTGATTGAAAAGTACTTTCAGTTAGACCGATTCGGACTACCATCATTAAAACTATTGGAGTTAATGATGAACAGAATAATAGGAGGCAAGTTGGAGATTCAAGAGAATGAGGTGGATCGCCACTCTGCTACTTTTAGCATGGGAGAAGACAACTACACCGTTAATCTTGGTCCCCGTTTCCATAAGATTTACGATATGTATGCATTGCTGCAAAGTTATGAGATTCATTACTTGCGAAGAAAACTTGAAGAGTTAAATCCGGAGATCAGCCTAGCAGATGAGATGGAAAAGGATGGGTATGACAAGCACCAATATATACTGGAAAAAATCATCAACAAACAAGACCCAGTCTACTATATAAGTTTTGATGCTGATTTCAAAAAAACACATTTTAAGAAAGACGATGTCTTTTTAAAAGATTTCGAGGTTTTTTCTCGGAATTTTAAAGAAACCTTATTTGAGTTTACAAGCTCTAAATTAAAAACAGAAGAAAGATTAAAAACATTACACACTGTATTAGAGCATATCAATAGGTATTTTGACTTAAGATTTAATAAAAAAATGTCTTATGAGAGTATACAAAATAACTTAGGGCTACCACATTCAGTTTGGAGGGATATACAGACTTTAGCAGAAAAAATCGGGTTTATTGATGAAAATACACAAATGGACCAAGAATAGCGGAGCCTTGGGTTTTCCGTAAAAAGTCCCTTTATTGGCAAGTGCCATAGCATAACAGACGTAGTATCCTGTGATTAAGGAAGAATTCTTCCTATCCTGCGCAGGATACTTTTTTGTTGCAAGGAGGTGATGATATGAGTGATATGTTTGAGTTAAAGATCGAGCGAATTCGGGCTGGTATCAAGGCCATCGATATGGCAAAAAAACTTGGCATCAGCTCTGGTCAGCTCAGTAAAATTGAAAATGGATATGCCTCATGTTCACCAGAATTAATGGAGAATATGGCAAAGTATATCCGACAGTGCAGCTTGTTTTAAGTATTGGTCACATTTTCCGGTAATGTGATTAACGCAATTGACTTGGAGCTCCACTAAAAATAAAGTAGGCGCGCGCCTCCAGATAATGGAGGTAATAATGATGATTGATAAAAAAGTAATGTTCAATTATTTAAAAGATATGTATCCCGCTATTGATAATGGGGGGGAAAGCTTGTTCTTGGTTTTGACTGCTTTCTCGTTAGAAAAAAAGCAGAAAATTCACTGGCTTCCTCTCGATGAAATTGAAGCAATGGTGGATTTGGCCGCAGATCTCGCTGCAAAACGTTATGACGTATATTTCAACGTCGGTTTGCAGGATAGGGAGCTGGCCTATAATGAATGGCGAAGGAAGTACCCAGACAAGCAAGGGGAACCCTTTACCAGAGGATTTGGAGATACTGTAGTAGCGTTACCGGGCTTCTGGATCGATATTGATATAAAGGGGCCAAATCATGATGCAACTAATCTTCCTGAGACGATAGAGGAGGCATTGGTGCTTCTCGAGGCGTTCCCTCTGCCACCAACCTATGTAATTTTCACCGGGGGTGGGCTTCACGCCTACTGGCTATTGAATAAGCCCTTGCTTATTGATAACGACATGGAACGGCAGAGGGCTAAACGCATCAACAGTAACATCCAAAAAGTAATCCGCAAAGAAGCCGGGAAGAGTGGCTTGATTGTTGATAATACGGCTGATTTGGCAAGGATGTTACGGTTGCCAGGAACCATCAACCTAAAAAATGAGCCCATAGCTGTAGAGGTTTTGAGAAAAAATGAAAAAAAATATGCAATCTCCGAGTTTGAAGCTCATCTGCCAATGGTGAATCAGCAACAACGATCGTCTGGTGGCCAGGAAGAAACTGCTAAACCCCAAATTAATCCTATCGTAGAAGGATGCGGATTTATGCGGCACACCAAAGAGGATGCGGAGACGCTGCCAGAAACTGAGTGGTACGCAATGATTGGCATTGTTGCTTTTTGTGAAAATGGCGATAGTGTCGTTCATGAGTTGAGCCGTCCTTATCCAAATTACTCTGAAGAAGTCACGGACAGAAAGATTGAACAAGCGGTGTCAAACGCCGGGCCAAGAACGTGTGACAATATCGATGAAATGACGGGTGGCCGTTATTGCGATGATTGTCCATCAAGAGGCAAGATCACTAGTCCTATTGTATTGGGAAATCAAAAGTCGGGATACAGCACTGCTCACGCCCTAAAGGTAACAGAGTCTGCTTTAAAAGCCGTATTAAGCGGAAACCGAGGTGCTCATCTTGAGCCTGAAGCTATCAATGCTTTCGCTGCTTTGCAGACAGTTGACCTTCCGCAGTTCGCCCGGCTAAAAGGGGCACTAAAGGATGCAGGGGCACCCATAGCGGAGTTTAACCGGGCGCTGAGGCTGGTCAGTGCAAGAAACAATGGTAACGCCCAAAAGACAAACAGTGTCGTTGGAGTTACCATTGGGAGCGTGATATCTGATGCTCCTACTCCAAATATAGTTATACCGCCAGAATATACCATGAGCAACCGCGGTGTTTATAAAATTATATTCGTCGACGGAGAGCCGCAAGAAGTGCTAATCGCCCATAACCCTGTGATAATTACAGGTAAGTCCAAAGACATAGACGAAAACAACGAAGTTATCTCATTGTCTTGGAAGCGTAACGGGAAGTGGCAATCCTGTTATGCAGAACGTGGTGTTTTGGCCGACACAAGAAAAATCATTCAGCTGGCGGATCTAGGGTTTCCGGTCCATTCTTTAAACAGTGGAGATCTGGTAAAGTTCTTTGCAGAGATGGAAGCTTTGAATGAAACAAGTATTCCTGAACAGTTTATCAGCAGCTCATTAGGGTGGAAGAAGATCCAGGGAAACATGGGTTTTCTGTTTTCAGATCGCTTTATCACGAAGGGTGACGCCAAAGTTGAGTTCCGTGGATTAGCATCTGGGGACGAGCAAATAGCACAGGGCTATCACCAGAATGGTGAGTATGCGGAATGGATAGAGGTGATCTCTGTTATTAAGGATTACCCTAGGGTTCAGGCGATGTTTTACGCATCCTTTTCATCCGTTTTATTAGAGGTGCTACAGTGTTCTAACTACGTGATTGAGGCGGCGAATAAAACTTCGACAGGCAAAACGATTTCTTTGCGGGTCGCGGCATCTCCTTGGGGGTGTCCGGATGAAAAATCCACCGATTCAATCATCCATTCTTGGGATTTTACAAAGGTATGGATCGAGCGAGCAAGCGCAATTGTAAACGGGTTACCACTAATCCTCGATGATACAAAAAGAGTGAAATATCCGAAGCAGATTTCCGAGATGGTTTACTCCGTCGCCAATGGACGGGGTAGGGGCCGTGCAAATGTGAAAAGCCTTGCCCGAACGAAGAGTTGGAAAACGGTTCTACTTTCCTCCGCAGAGACGCCATCAGTGCATGTCTCGACAGACGGTGGGGCCAGGGGCAGGGTACTAGAAATTTGCGGGTTGCCGTTTGAAAAGAAGTCGGAGGAGATGAGACAATTGGTAACTAGCCTTGACTTAAAACTCCGAGAGAATTATGGTTTTGCCGGACCTGCATTTATTGAGTATATCCTTGAAAATCAGGAGAAATGGGACCTCTGGAAACAGGAACTCCATCAATTGGAATCTTACTACGCTCAAAAAGAAAGTACGGAGGTTTCAGGCAGATTGGCTGGCTATGCGGCATTGATTACGCTGACCGGCAAGCTTGTCCATGAGGCAATCCCTTTGACATGGTCCTTTGTATCGCCTATGGAGTCACTCTGGGCAGCAATCGTCAATGAGGCAAAAGATTTCACGGGTGAACTATCAGCGCTACAATACACTGTCAGCTGGGCCTTCTCCAATATGGAGCGGTTCGAAGGTAGGGAAGCTAAAAATGCAGATGACACCCCGAGAGCTCCTGTCAGTGGTTGGGCAGGGCGCTGGGATGCCAATGATGACTTTGCTTATATTGCATTTTTGCCGAGTGTACTGAAGTCTGTATTAGAGGGTGCTGGATACGAGTATGAGGCAATCACTCGTGGTTGGCGCGACATGCAGTGGCTTGACCTAAAGGACCGCAGCAGGAGTACCAGGCAGCTAAAGTTCCAGGGTAAAACAACTTGGTTGATTCCAATACGGGCCAAAGCAGTTGCGCTGCTTAACAATGATAACGCTGTTGCCTTTGAAGATGCTCCAAGAGAAATCTGCAGGATAGATGGCAGTTATTTTCCAGAGAGCTAGGTGTGGGTGGTTTGGGTACCATGGTTGATTGGTTGGGTAATGAAAAATGCCTTCGTTATAGGCAATAACACTATTTTAACCAATTAACCATATGTACTTCTTTCTATAATGCAATTAATATATTTATCTCAACGAAAAACTTGCGAAAATATATTCTCCATGCACAATAGTAGGTAAAACATCATTGGTTATTTGGTTAACTGATGGAAAAAAGCTTATATATCAAGGTTTTCTTGATTATTTGTGTTGGCCAGCGTTAACCAAATTAACCATACTAAATTTGAAAGGATGATTGTTAATGTTAAAGCGAAATCAATATTTAGATAGTAGTATGAAGGTGTCTAAAGAGGCTGTGGATAGCCTTAAGCGTTGCAGTGAAGCGGGAATTGATCCAGAACAGCTCTTTGCCACCGTAACCAGTAAAGAAAGAAAGAAAGCTTGGGCAGAAAAGCATGGACTAACTGAGTCTAGGGGGGCTACGACTCTGAAAAAGTTCCTTGGTAAAGATCCTGGGCGCAAATATCCCCCCGGAGCCGACCATAAAAGCATCTGGAATAAAGATGGTAAACCGTATGCTTATGTAATGCAGCCATATAGTCTGGGTTGGACAGATCTTAAGGCCTTGGTAGATTTCTGTGAACAACATGGATTAGATATGAGTATGGACGCTCAAAGTTCCTGGGATTACCCGGGAAGGACAATGCTGATAGTGTTGACCAAGAAAGCAAAGATAACTTCATAGTCTACTTGGGGAGGATGCTTAACCTTGGGCATCCTCACTTCTTTATATAAAACTGGCATCGGCAATGGATCCTATCCTCTATATGCTGCCGGTGCCAGTGGTATTGAACGATGTGGGTATAAACATGATGTCGGTTCTTAATTTTGCATTTGTTATTACTAATATTATAACATTATTCCATAAATAGGTAAACCTTTAATGCTTTAATGTGTTAAAGTTATGCATGTGTTGTAGGGAGCCCATGGCCAACATTGTGAGCTCAGCCGGTGTAGCTGGGCGATACCAGTATTACTTCCAGGTGACAGTATAATATTGTTTCGGTGCCTTACAGGGGGAACAGGCCATTAGTAGAATCAGGATTCCTTTAACATGGGACATTATCATAGGTTAAACACATCAATGCCTGTAAAAGCTTGCAATCTCTTGTCCTTTTCAGTATAATCATTTATACAACATAGAGAGAGAGATAAATAATTTTCTTATTGCAAAATATAAAAGAGAGAGACCACATATTTTGCACTTCTGATGCGAAGCCTGTCCCTTGGACATGCTTGCTCGTTAGTGTAAAAATATGTGGTCTTTTTTTGCAGAAAAGGAGGATGTGAACCTAGAGATTATAAAACGAACGGATACAAAAGAAAATGGTAAGGCTTGTACCACGATGCTGCCACACTAGCAATGCCAGCCATCACCAATGGCAAATTGACCGGGAGGATGCGGAACAATTAAATCGGGTGAATATGTTGAGCTGGAGTATCGAGAGTTTGAATCTACAGACGCCTGGCAAGAAGATGGGGGAAAACTGTTCCATTAACGAAGAATGTTAGAATCAATACCTTTGGAGATACAAGTAAAGGGGGCAAAAAATGTCTAAAATTAATGTGTATCACTGTAACCGTGAAACATCATGCATCGAATGTGAAGTCGAAATTATTAAAGGTGACTTTCTTTTTATTTCAGAAGACAGAAAACACCTTTGCCTTTCCTGCGCAGATTTGGATCACCTTATCTTCCTTCCCTCGGGCAATACAGCATTAACAAGGCGAGCTGGCAAGTACTCCAAACTTCAGGCAGTAGTACTTAAATTCAGTTCAGCACGTAAAAGAAATGAGCGCCAGGGCGTATTGGTGGAGCAAAGCGCTTTAGAGAAGGCAGAGCAGGAGTGTATGTCTGATGAAGGGGCCAGAGAGCAACGCAGGCAGCGTGAGTCAATTAGAAGAGAGAAATTAGACAAGCAATATGTCCAGGAATTTGCTACTAAAATCAGGGAGCTATACCCCAATTGTCCTGAAGAAAAAGAGCATCAAATTGCTGAACATGCCTGTTTAAAACATAGTGGAAGAGTCGGCCGTTCTGCAAATGCGAAACAACTGGATAGAGATTTCATTGATTTGGCAGTAATTGCTCATGTAAGACATCATGCAACTCCTTACGATGAATTGCTGATGAGTGGGTATGACAGACAGGATGCCAGGCGGAGAGTGAAAGATGCAATTGATGAGGTTATTAGCAGTTGGTCATAGATGAGACACTGTCAAGTTACGCAAAATAATGCTTGTGAAGTTGTTTATTGCTGGAGTGCAAACTGGGTTTACTTGGGAGTAGACAAAAATTATTAAGGAGGAATAAGCTATGGCAATTCATGTTTATCCAGATCTAATGAAGGTCCCCGGCTGGAAAGAAATGAAAGGTTATGCAGAAGAAAGCATGGCTAAGTGTGGTTTTAAAGATTATCTGGTGATTATTCGTCCGGCAACTTCAAAAGAGGAGCAGGAGTGGTTTAATGACGGAACAAGTGCGGTCGCAGAATTTGATGACCATGCAAAGATATTAGAGTTAGTCTTTGGTGTCGGAGAAATTATGACCCTAGAGGAGATGAAGAACGCTTTTGAGAGTAAGGGAGTAGATATTAATGATGGTGAGCTTATTCGAGTTTGGGCTGCACAGGGTAACCTGGAGGATCCTAGAATATTTGCAGAAGCAAATGTAGTCGATATGTTAGCACAGTACATTGAAGCTTATGAAGGTGAAGAGGAGTAAAAAACAACACCGTCTGGCACATCAAAAACAGTGCCGGCGGTGTTTTCTTATTACTCCATTACTTCCGTCGTTCCTGGGGCATACATGAGTTTCTCAAGGGGGCAGCGTTCGATGGGGCGGCATTGATTACAAATAGTTTTTCAAGAGAAAATCTCCACTAATAACTTGATGTGGTAAGCTAAAGAATAGTTTAGTCTAGAATCTAAACATGAAATAGCTTTGACAGGGGTTAATTGTGTATTGAAACCAAATCTGCAGATACATCTACTGCGGTTCGTTGTAAATAGGCGGTGCGGTAATCCAACCTTTTAATTTACCGTATTTTAGCATACGCTCATATATATCTATTTCATCTTCCCAGAAGCCCATCAATAAGCTTCGGAAAGAATCATTTCTGATGGATTCAATAACGCCGCGAATATGTAAATCGATTGCATCCTGAACACCTTTAAAAATCATGTTGAACATGAATCTATCCTGCATTGATTCTGGATCCATGGGAACAGACACATGAGATGGAGGTCTCTCGGGCAATACAATTTCAAATTTTATAGCCTCCTCCTCGAGTGCTTTTGTCTGTTTATTTAAAACTTTCACACCCACTTTTAGAATTAACTTCAAATCTTTGTCATGAGCAAAGCCAAGGAATAATTGTGTGAGTTGAGTCTGCTGATATCTTTGGCTAATATTATCCCATAAATGGAATGCTTCGGTAGTTGATAATGGTTCATTACCAACAGGTTTCGCTGTTTTGAAAGCAGGAGGGTCTTCCTGCCAACCCTTCAGTTTACCGTATTTGTAGAGCAACTCGAAATCTTTTATATGCTGTTTCAGGTCCTCCGCAAGGATTGTTCTGATGCGGTCATTTGTTGTGGTTGAACGATATGCAGTCATAAGTGAAAACAACTGAGCCACCACACCGTTGTATATGTTCCGAAAAATATAGGTGTCTGATATTACATCAACCTGTGCTGACGTTTTTATTTTGTATGGAGGTCTTTTGGGAACTTCTATTTTAAATTTTTCACCTTCTTTTTCCAGAATACTTGCCTGTTTTTCATAATGATTTAATAAAGTGTTTAATACTAAGTCAAATTCACGGTCATGAACAAAATTCATGAAAAATTTGCATGTTTCCATACTGTAGTATCTTGCTCTTAGTACATTCCAGATGTTAAATACTTCCTGTATGTCCAGTTGCTCTTTTTGCCCTTTTTTAAAAATGGAGATGGTCATGTTGTCCTTGGTCTCCTTTCAACGTCATGAATATTTTTTGCAAAAAAAAAGAGATATACTCATTGTAAAGCGATTTCTTTTCACAACTACGACAGAATGAGTGCAATCTTGGTGTTATGGTAAAAACTTTTGTTATTTCTATAGAGTCATGGAGAAAAGTAGCAGTCAACCTGTAATACATTAAACAATAAGGTGGTACTGACCCTGGCTTGTAAGTGACTTTTTTTTAAAGGAAGTAATGGGAACACCACTATAATTTGAACTGCGATGTTCTTCCTTGCTCTCGATTATATTAATCCTGCTATATACGGCGGAAAAACTCTAGCCTTTTCAAAGCATAGACGGTAACTACAGCATATATCACAAGGCTTAGAAACATGGACATGACATCACCCGGTAGTGTAGCGATATCAGCAGGATAATTAAACACTTTAGCCATAACGCCAAAGTTAAAGAAATAGATTCCGATTCCGATGGCTATCCCTTTCAAATAATAATATTTCTCTGTGAAAATATAATCAAAAATAAAAGCGATGATAACACCGAAAAATGCACCGATTAACAAAGCATGAATGAATCCTATTGTCCAAAAAAGAAGAGAGCGTTCATATTGAGTAAATACCAAGGTTATTGCTGTAGCATTATTTTCGTATTTCGCTATTTGCAGAAACTGTATAAGCTCGTTAAAACCATATTTGACAACAGCACCAATCATACCGGCCACTGCGCCTTTGAAAAAGTCATCCCGGCGTTCCAGTTTATTCATTATTTACTCCCCCGAGTTTTTGAATAGCTTGCCCAATATGTTATTAGTAAATCATAATCCTAGTAAAATGCAGGAATTGGAAGTTATTTGTAGAACTTGTACAATCCAATTCTTTACAAGGGGGGAGCATTGTGAGCAGCGTAAACAATTTATACTGTTCTGAGTGCCGCAACGATGTAGATTTTCTTGAACTCAACATCCGTGGATATATAACTAATTTTAAAGCCAGGCCGTCCTGTACTGTAACGAATGTGACGCCTTATGAAAAAGTGGGGATCTTCTGTGCTGACTGCTTTGATGAGGGGTGTTATGTTCAGGTAGGGGAGTTTTTGCCGGCGCATATTATTGAGAAGACTATTTATAATGAGGAAAAGAGAAGGTTGCAGTTAGTGTAGGCATGAACACCGCCAGCAATGTAAGCAACGCTGGCGGTGTTCTATTTGTCTGCACCGTAAACAAAAAACAGTCCTCGTGGGAAGACTGGCTGTTACAAGACTAAATACTATGGAGCTCTTGCTGGCCAATAGGTAGAAAGAGCGTGTTTCTTGTGTCTCTTGTGTCTTCAGATCAATGAAATAAGATTTGCAGGAAATAAGTGGAATGTGGTCGAAAACGTAAAAATATAACAAGTATGAAACAGGAGGATTTTATGCCATATCATTTCGCTATTAAGGTGCTTGAAGGTAAACGTGGACTGAAGCTAACACGAGAAAACTATGCAGTGGAAGCAACAAAAATTCACTGCCTCGTTTTTCAGTGGATATTTACGCTGATGATGAAGGTAGAGAATATTTGGATGAATGGTGCGAAAAGCAACTAAAGGACAGCTTAAAAAATTACGATTTGAATATGGAATACTTATCTTTGTTAAGCCACGATGAACTCAATAAAGAAATTGATGAAATTTCTTGAAGTGTTTGACCTTAATTTGTATGATGGAAAGCCTGGATATTATTTAATGATTCTTGATGAATATTGCCAAGTATATATAGGTACATCAGGTGATATCAAGAAACGAATTAGAACGCATTGGTCTAAGAGCATATCTTTTGACAGACTTCTTTTTCCAATGGGTAACGTATTCTTCAATTTTATCAATTGATAGCTTCCGTGCGCTTGATACTACAAGAATCTTTGCATATACAACGAACAAAACATTTGGTAGTGAGGATAAATTTATAAATCAGTTTCTTCTAAATTTGTTTGTAATAGGCTTGCTGGTGGGAAAATTACTGGTGGTTTACCTCAAGCAATCGCAATGATGAAAAAAAGAAATCTGAAGTAATAGTTGGAAAGGATTAATGGTGCTATTTTGTGCTGTCGGATATTGTAGGTGCCGAAGCTAGAAGGCGTACAGTACAGAAAACAGATTGGAGGTTTAGTATGAAGATAATTACAAATGAGCATCTAAAAAAGAAAATCAGTGACTACAACTTAACTCCGTTGGAAGTAAGTGTTCTAAAGATATCTAATCAAGTTTATTTAAAAATAGATACAATCGATGATTTCTTGAAATTTGCAAGCGATTCAAAGCTTGAGTTTGTCTATTTCTACTATACTTACTATAAATCAGAAAAATATATAATTCCCCAAGACTGGTACAGCGATTACTCAAAAGAGTTTAAAGCGGTAGTTGTCCAACATAATCGTTACATAGAATCGTTAAATTTTGACTCTCCAAAAAGTTTAGTATTATTTATTATCCAAAATGATACTTTAATAGGAACAGAATTACAGAATCCTTGGATAGAAGATAAAAATATCACGGTAGCAGAGGAAGCTATTGAAGTAATTGACTATGAATTTCATGAGGTTCAGAAAAAAAGAGATTTAGAAAAAGGACAACAAAAAGAGGATGAAAAGAAGTTAAGAGAGATTATCTTTGAGGATCCTGAATTTAGATATTGTAAAAATCAAGAACTTAGATATTGGTATTTGGTTGAACTATTAGAAAGAGAAGACATTAAGCAGTTTGAATATTTGGTTGAACCGTATGGCATACCTCATACTGGTAAGATCAAAGTATTTATGGATATGACTTGGGCTCTTTATAGGGAACAAAAAAAGCAAATGTAGATAATAAGCCATAGAAATGTTACTTGCTTCAGAACAGCATTGAGAATGAAACTTATTTACCAATCATAAGTCATATAAAATATGTTATGTCCTATAATTTATTTGCCTTGATAAAATTACTCATTCAAGGGTAATAATGTGGGTCAGTCCTACCCGTTGGGGTAGTTGCCAGTCAACCGTAATGTAGCATAGTTAAACGGGGATCCCCGCTTCATATGCTGCAACGTAATTCGCGTCGACCACGCCGCCCGCAGCACCGCTTACAAGGCTATGCGGAACCATGATTAGACGTAGGATAGATATAAAAAAGGACATGTTGTAAGGATATGTTCAATATGGTAAACTTAGGGTGATTTCAGGAAACTTGAAGTCAGTCAGTACTAACTAGGAGGGACAAATGAATAACGTAGCAAAGATCATCTTTCTTTTATTGCTAACTGTAATCTTGGTTTTTAATTTTGAAGGAGTTGTATTAGGATTATTAACTATAAATCCTATCTTTTTAGTTTTAGTTCTAATTCTTTATGTGTTAGTGCAAATATCATCAAAGCTAAATCAGGGCCGTTAAGGCTCTTTTTTAATTGAAATGTGGACTATTTACGTAACATGGATACGGTACATAGCTCATATTTAATTAGTTTCCTTTTCATTTGGCAGACTGCAGTTATGGACCCTTGCCTTGTGTGGCTTTTGCGAGCAGCTATAGATGCCATGCTTTTAAACTTTCCCTCAGCGTATAATTACAATTACTTTTTTAAGCCAGTGCCATGCTCCTTTATTGTAACTAACGCCTTACACGGCAAATATGGCCTCTGGGACAAGCAATACTCCCTCTTAGGGTAGTTGTCAGGAAGACAGGTAAGCGGCATAGTAGAAAATGGGACATGCTTCCACGTAATTCACGTCAAATCACGCCGGTCCCAGAGACGTACAAACTCACCGCTGGCAAGGCTGTCTGCGACAATTTCCGTGAAGGTAGTAAGGAAGGTATCTGCGTCCTTGGTGTGGATGTTCATTGTGTCCGCGATGGAGCGGGCTAGGTCGATTTTAATCATTCTTTGTTTCCTCCTTCTGTTTATTGTTGGTCTGAATTTGGGCATGAAAAAACCAGCCCTCGAGTTGAAGGCTGGTCGTTAATTACTGCTATTAAGATTATTTTGAGAAACTGGTTCCAGAGAAAGTATAGGTAACACCAGCCCTGGATGGGTTCGGAGCTGTTTCAAGATAATTTGTCCAGCCAGTGGGAAAAGTTCCAGTAACAGTACCTGGGCTCGTGCTACCAGCAGTATTGTGGGCGATAGAGATTCCATCAAAATCTGAGTATGCTGCATTATCCTCTGAAGCTACATAGGCTGCAACAGCACCATTTAATACTCTAATATTTGCATCATCTGCCCTATCTTGTGCACGTGTCATGGTCGTGTTGTAAATCGGCACAGCAATAGCCACCAAAATACCAATAATAACTACAACAACCATCAGTTCAACTAGTGTGAAGCCTTTTTGGTTCTTACGTGCTTTTTGGATTTGTTTAAACATGTTCTTCCTCCTTTATTTTCCCTTTTGGGAATGTTTTCTTGTTAGCGTTATACCAGGGAATCTTATTTTTAGACACATTAATTTTATAAATATTATCTTACATTCCCTAATCGGGAAGGAACTTCCAGTAAGGTGTCGAAATTTTAATATGTTAAAGGGCTGTAATATAATTTTGTGGATAAATAGAACTTTGTGGCGGAGGAGGATGTCGATGCCGTTATATACGTATCAGGCCATGGATCGAGGGGGAGCTGTTGCTGCCGGGAAGTTGGAGGCGGAAAATGAGATTGCTGCCACTACCCGGTTAAGGAAGATGGGGTATACGCCCATTGATCTGAGTGAAGCGAAGGTTTCGGCTTTGTCGCAGGCGTTTACCTTTAAAAGAAAGGTTAGTATTGGGGAATTAAGTTTGTTTAGCCGGCAGTTGGCGGCCATGTTGAGTGCCGGGATTCCGCTGACCCGGTGTTTGTTTGCTTTGGGTGAGCAGGCCATTAATCCTACACTTAGGAAAGTGGTGTTGGAGGTTGGGGCCAATGTGGAAGGCGGGATGAGTTTTTCCGAGTCTCTTAGGGCCCATCCTGATGTTTTTAATGATATGTATGTGGATTTGGTGAAGGCCGGTGAGGTTGGGGGTACATTGGAGAATGTGCTTCTGAGGCTGGCTGATCAGTTAAATAGTGAGAAGACTCTGAAGGATAATATCCGGACAGCGATGTTTTATCCCACGGTGGTACTGGCTTTTGCGGTACTGGTGATGATTGGGATGTTGGTATTCATTGTGCCGGTGTTTGTTGGTTTTTACCCGGATGGGGCGGAGTTGCCGTTTTTGACCGCTGTTATTGTGGGGATAAGTAATTCGGTACGGGTTTATTGGTACATATATTTGTTAATTGCTTTGTTTGCGGTTGTGGGTTTGAAGTACTATATGGCCAGTGAGCAGGGTAAGAAGACCTTTGATCAGATTAAGTTTAAGGTGCCGATTTTTGGTGATTTGGTACAGAAGACTGTGGTGGCGCGGTTTTCGCGGACTTTGGCTACTTTGTTGGCTGGGGGTATTCCGGTGCTGCAGGCATTGGAGACTGCGGGGCCGGCTTCGGGCAGTACCATGGTGGAAAAGGCTGTACAGGATACGGCCATGAAGATTCAGGAGGGGCAGAGTATTGCGGAACCTTTAAAAGAGAGTAAGTTGTTTCCTCCCATGGTTACTTTGATGATTTCTGTGGGTGAGGAGACTGGGGATTTGCCGTCTTTGCTTAACCGGATTGCGGAGTTTTATGAGGCGGAAGTGGCTACCATGGCTAAGGGTTTGACTGCTTTGATTGAGCCGCTGATGATTATTTTTGTTGGTGGTATTGTGGCTGTGATGGTTATTTCGTTGTATCTTCCTATTTTTTCAGTTATTACGCAAATCCAGTAGTGGGGGATTAAGCTATGAGAGCACATAGTGAATTGGACAAGCGTTTTCTGGAGTACCGCAAGTCGGGGAAGGATGAGGATCTGGAGCGGGTGGTGGAAGCCGGTCGTTCTTTGATACATCATTTTGCCAGGCTTTATACAGGTGGGTTTGGTGAGGATGCTGTGCAGGCCGGAATGGAAGGGCTGATGAAGGCTGTGCAGCGGTATGAGGTTGGTAAGGGTACGGCGTTTGCCACTTATGCTGCTCATTGTGTGATGGGGGAGATTCGGCATTATGTGCGGAAAGAGTCTTCGTACTACCGGCCGGGTAGTATTAAGGATCTGCAGTTTAGGGTGGCCCGGTTGGTGGATGAGGTGCTGAAGGAGACTGGAGAACCGCCTGGTGTAAGTGAGATTGCCAAGAGGCTGAATGTAAAGGAAGAAGGGGTTGTCCAGGCCATGCGGGCCGGATTGGTTTCGCTGGATGATGTTGAGGTTGATAAGATTCGGGCTGAGAAGTATGAGACTTTTAAGCTGCCCATTGAGGATCGGTTGGTGCTGGAGCAGGCTATAAAGAAGTTAAATGATTTGCAAAGGCGTGTGGTTTATCTTTTGTTTTATAAGGATTTGACACAGACCCAGACGGCAGAGAAGTTGGGGATTAGTCAGCGGAAGGTGTCTAGGGTCTTACATAAGAGTTTGCAGGAGATGGGTAAAGTTTTTAAGATCTAGGGGGCGCATACATATGGGACTATTCGGTAAAGGCGGTGTGGTTGGTCTGGAGTTTGATACCGGGCTTATCCGTGCCGTGGAAGTACGGGGAAAGAA
Organism: Dethiobacter alkaliphilus AHT 1; assembly: GCF_000174415.1. Taxonomy (NCBI): domain Bacteria; kingdom Bacillati; phylum Bacillota; class Dethiobacteria; order Dethiobacterales; family Dethiobacteraceae; genus Dethiobacter; species Dethiobacter alkaliphilus. The sequence continues at coordinate 100,739 of NZ_ACJM01000003.1, read as the reverse complement.
CGGCTCTGCTAAAGTGGTGGCCGGAGGGCAGGTGCCTGTTCCGGACAGTGCTGTGAGTGATGGGATTGTGCAGGAGCCGGAAGTGGTGGCCGATGCTTTGCAGAAGCTGTGGTCCAAGGCCGGGATAGGTAGTAAGAATGTGGTGCTGGGGATGTTTAATCAGGGTGTTATTATGAGGTTGATTAACTTTCCCAAGGTGCCTAAGGATAAGTTGGAGCAGGCTCTTCGGCTGCAGGCCGGAGAGTATTTTCCTATTCCCCTGTCGCAGATGATTTTGGATTTTGCGGTGGTGGGTGAGGTTGAAAATAATGGTGCGGAGCAGTATGAGGTGCTTTTGGTGGCGGCGAAGAAGACGCATATGGAACCGAGCCTGGAGGCTTTAAAGAAGGCCAAGCTGAATGTGGATGTGGTGGATGCCACTCCTTTGGCGCTGATGCGGGCGCTGCCTAAGGAGAAGTTGGAGGGTACTGTGGTTTTGGTGGACTTGGCCATGGGGCTGAGTAATTTATTGTTGTCCATTGACGGGATGCCGCGGTTTGCCCGGGTGATTCCCGTTAATCTGAAGCAGTATGTAAATAATGTGGGGGCTTCCTTAGAGGTGCAGGCCGATTACCAGCAGTATGTGGCGGCGGCTCTGGAGAAGGAAGCGGGAGAGGAGTTTGCCCGCTGGGGAAATGGTGTAGCCAGGGAGATACGGGCTTCCATTAGTTTTTATGTGAAGACGGATAATCTGGAGGATGTGGACCGGGTTATTTTGAGCGGTAAAGGGGCCAAGGTGATTGGGTTGGCCGATTTATTGAGTGAGGATTTGAATGTTCCGGTGGAAGTTGTGCAGCCCATGGCAAATGTGGACAGCAAAGCGGAGCTTGAGGGGCCGGAGTTTGCGGTCTGTGTCGGTTTGGCTTTGCGCGGACTGGAGGTGTAGGTGATGATTAAGATTAACTTACTGCCTCCGGAGATAGTGGAGGAGCGAAAGCGAAAAGCGGTACATAGGAAGATTTTAAGTGTTGTTGTGGCTGTGGTGGTGGCACTGGCTTTAGGGTTTGGTGTGTTGTTTGCGGCCACACTGCAGGTGAGAAATGATATTCAGGCGCTGGAAACGGAGCGTGCGGCGGTTGAGGCGGAAGTGGCTACATACCAGCCGTATGTGCAGCTGCAGAATCAGGTTAACAATAAGAATGAGTTGTTACAGTCGGCCATGGGTACGCAGGTGAAATGGCGGGAGACGCTGGGTTCTTTGGGACTGCATATTCCGGATAATGTCTGGCTGAACAATGTGTCGCTGAGCATGGGTGATGAGGAAGGTACTTTGTTGGTACGAGGGGAGACCTTTGATCATCCTTCCACGGCGGGTTGGATAACTGCTTTGTCTGAGATGCCGGGGATCGCCGATGTGCGGACTTCTTTCTCCGCTGAGGAAGGCGAGGAGTTTGTCCGCTTTGAGATGCGGGCTGTGGTAGATGCGGTGGAATTGTTTGACCCGTTGGCAGAGAGGGGTGAGTAGGGATGAGTAAACAAAACGGCAATATTTTAAAGTATGTTTTGGTTGGTATTTTGGTGGTGGCCGGGATTTTACTCAACCTGATGCAGTGGAACACTCTGCGGGAAGAGCAGGCCGTAAAGGAAGATGAAGAACAGCAGTTGGAGTTGGCCGAGACCCGGTTGGCGTCTATGCAGGCTTTGGCAGAGCGCAGTGACGAGATGGAAGAGGAATTGGAGTTGCTGAGTCAGCTATTGCCGGAGGAGCCGGCGGAAGACCAGTTAATTTTGGATTTACAGTCCGGTGCGGACTTGTCTGATATGAATTTTAATCAGGTACGCTTTGGTGAGCGGCGGGATAACGATGGGTATGTGGAGATGCCGCTGAGTCTTGTTTTTGCAGGGGATTATCATGAGCTTTTGCACTTTTTGGATTACCTGCAGGTTTATGAGCGGGCGGTACGCATTGATGAATTACGGATTGATGGCAATGATGAGGATGCCAATACGGTAAATATTCAGGCCAGTACGTTTTATGCCGGGGCTGTAGAGGAAGTTGAGGAAGTAGAAGAGGAAGATGAAGGGGAATTGCAATGAGAAAGTTCGCCTTAATCCTGATGATTATTCTTGGTTTGGTGCTGGTTGGGTGCGGCCAGGAAGAAGCCGATTCCGAGCCTGAAGTTCCGGAGGAGGTTGTACAGGAGGAAGAAGAGCGTGAACCGGTGATTCTTGATGCGGATGTGCCGGATAGGGATCCCTTTGCTTCCGGTGGGTCCGGGGCTTGGGAGAGAGAACGTTCTGAGGTGGAGCGGGACGGTCGGGATCCATTTGCTGTGGCCGGCTCCAGTGACTGGGAGCGGGAAAACGGTGCGGTGGACAGGTCGGGTCGTGATCCCTTTGCGCCAGGTGCTGAGGAAGAGGAGGACCCGGTGGAGCCGCCTGAGGAGCCGGTGGATCCTGTGGATCCGGATGATCCCGATGAACCGGATGACCCGGATGATGTGGTGGTTCCCGGTGAGGTGGTTGTACAGCTGAGGACGTTGGATCGTTGTTGGCTGGATGTGTTTGTGGATGGTACCCGGGTGCTGCGGACCAATGTGCCGCGGGGCGAGACCATGGAGTGGGAAGGTTCTGTGGTACGGTTGGAGCAGGTAGGCCGGGAATTTGCGGTTAGTGTGGTCGTCAATGGTGAGGATCTGGGACGTTTGGGTGATTTGGTAGAGAGGCTGGAAGACGGCCCGATTATTGAGGCCGGGGTACAGATTAGTCTGGAACAGCGCTATGCCGGAGGTGTTCTGGTCGGTTTAGAGTTTGCATCATTGGCTGATTAACGGGGGAGTGCAGATGAAACAGTATAAGATGCAGGATCTGTTGGGCAAGAGATTGGTGGAAGAGAGAGTAATTACCCCGGAGCAGCTGGATGAGGCGCTGCAGCACCGGGATTTAAAGAAGGGTGAAAAGGGCCTTTTAGGTAAGATTCTGGTCAAGCTGGGCTACTGCAGTGAGGAAGATGTGGCCCGGGTTGTGGCTGAGCGGGCAGGTGTGCCTTTTCTTTCCCTGGAGAGCTATCCGGTGGATCCGGCGGCCATGGTAAGTGTGACAGCGGAGGCGGCCAGGCGTTACCATGCGCTGCCCATTGATGTAAGTGAGGACCAGAAGCTGGTGGTGGCCATGCAGCAGCCCTTGGATATTCTGGCATTGGATGATTTAAGGGTGCTGACCGGCTATGATATTCAGCCGGTGGTGGTGACCGACAGTGAACTGGAAGCGGCTATTCAGAATTACAGCCAGACCAGTGTGGGTGTGGAGCAGGATCTGGGTGAAGAAGGTTCTGTGGAAGAGGTGGAGGATGATGCCTACACCGCAGATGAAGGAACGGAGCGGCCGGCGGTACAGTTGGCCAACGTTATTTTGACCCAGGCTGTAAACTCCAAGGCCAGTGATGTGCATATTGAGGCTTATGAGAAGACCATGCGGGTAAGGTTTCGTATTGACGGTGTGCTCCATGATGTGATGAGCCCGCCGAAGAAATTGCATGGTGCTTTGGTGTCCAGGTATAAGATTATGTCGGGGATGAATATTGCGGAGAGAAGGATTCCCCAGGATGGGCGTTTGTCGGTAAAGATTGAGGGTAAGACGGTGGATGTGCGGGTGGCTTCGCTGCCGGCCAGTTTCGGGGAACGGCTGACCTTGAGGTTGTTGGAGCGCTCGGGGCAGACCATTACGCTGGAAGATCTGGGTGTGGCCGAGGAGACGCTGGAGCAGTACCGCAAACTGATTAGTCTGCCTTATGGGTTTATTCCCGTTACCGGGCCTACCGGCAGTGGTAAGAGTACTACGCTGTATGCCAGTCTGGCGGCGGTGGACCGGGAAGAAAAGAACGTTATTACCGTTGAGGATCCGGTGGAATACCGGATGGAGGGGATTAACCAGATTCAGATTAATCCCAAGGCCGGTCTTACCTTTGCTTCGGGGCTGCGGTCTATTTTGCGCAGTGACCCGGACATTGTGATGGTGGGTGAGATCCGGGATAAAGAAACGGCGAGGATTGCCATCGAGGCGGCGCTGACCGGGCATATGGTGTTTACCACCCTGCATACCAATGATGCGGCGGGGGCCATCAGCCGGTTGACGGAAATGGGTGTGGAGCCTTATCTTACCGCGTCTTCGGTGGTGGGTATCCTGGCGCAGCGGTTGGCAAGAAAGCTTTGTTCCCAGTGTAAGGAAGAGTATACCATTACCCGGGAAATGGCGGAGAAGATTCCTGAGTTTCCCCTGGCGCCGGGTGAAGAAGAGATTGTGTTGTACCGGGCTAAGAAAGATGGCTGTATGAGGTGCAGTAATACCGGGTACTCCGGACGGATGGGTATCTACGAGATGCTGACGGTTAGCGAGGGGATTCAGCGGCTGGCGCTGGAGCGTAAGTCGGCCAGTGAGATTAAGAAGCTGGCCATCGCCGAGGGGATGGTAACCCTGCGGCAGGACGGCCTGAAGAAAGTGAAGCAGGGCGTTACATCAATTGAGGAAGTGCTGAGGGTGATCGTATGAGTATATTTAACTTTGATGATCTTTTACGGAAGACGGTGGAGCTTGAGGGGTCTGATTTGCACCTGGCGGTGGGGATGCCGCCCATGGTGCGGGTTTACGGGTCGCTAATGCCATTGGACATGCCGGTGCTTAAGCCCGATGATGTAAAAGAGATGCTGATGCCGGTATTGGATGATTTGCAAAGGGAGCAGCTTTTAAAGGAGTGGGAGCTGGATTTCTCTTATGCTGTGGAGGGGCTGAGCCGTTTTCGGGGCAGCGCCATGGTGCAGCGGGGCTCCTTTGATGTGGTGCTGCGGTCTGTGCCCTGGGATATTCCCAAGGTGGAGGATTTGGGGCTGCCGCCGGTGGTAAAGGATTTGTCCAGGCTGCCTCGGGGGTTGGTGGTGGTTACCGGGCCTACGGGCAGTGGTAAGAGTACTACCCTGGCTTCCATGGTGGGGATGATTAACGAAGAGCGTTCCTGCAACATTGTGACGGTGGAAAACCCCATTGAATTTTTGCACAGTCATAAAAAGGCCATTGTGAGGCAGCGGGAAGTGGGTAATGATACCAAGTCTTTCTCGGTGGCGCTGAGGCATATGCTGCGGCATGACCCGGATGTTATCCTGATTGGTGAGATGCGGGATATGGAGAGTATCGCCATTGCGCTGACGGCGGCGGAGACGGGCCATTTGGTTTTCTCTACTTTGCATACCCAGACGGCACCTTTGGCACTGCACCGGATTGTAGATGTTTTCCCGGAGTCGGTACGAAATTATGTGAGACTGCAGTTGGCCGATTCGCTAAAAGGGGTTATCTCGCAGCAGTTATTGCCGCGGGCCGATGGACAGGGCCGGGTAGCGGCGGTGGAGGTGCTGGTGAATACGCCGGCGGTGTCTAATATGGTGCGGGAAGGAAACGAGCACCAGTTGTACACGGCGATGCAGACCGGACGGGACCATGGCATGCAGACCATGGACAGTGCGTTGGCTGATTTGTGTATCCGTGGTGTGGTGACCCGGGAAGAGGCGGTTTCCAGAGCGGTTAACAAAGCGGAGCTGGAAAGGGCACTGCTGTAATGTGGTTGGTGGTTTTCGTTTTTGGCCTGTTTATCGGGTCCTTTCTCAATGTTTGTATCTGGCGGATTCCCAGGGAGGAATCGGTGGTGTTTCCGCCGTCCCACTGTACCGGATGTGGGCGGCGATTGGGGGCCTTGGAGTTGATTCCGGTCCTTAGCTTTCTGTGGCAGCGGGGGCGCTGTGCCGGCTGTGGTGCAGAGGTATCCTGGCGATACCCGGCGGTGGAGTTGGCCTCTGCGGTAATGTTTGTGTTGTTGTTTTTGCGGTTTGGCTGGCCTGAGTTTGTGATTCATGCAGTGTTTTTTGCTATTTTATTGGTTATCTTTTTTATTGATATTGACCATCAGATTATTCCCAACCGGTTGGTACTGCTTTTATTGGGCTATAGTTTGCTGATTCAGGTGGTCTGGCCGCAGGTGGCCTGGTCCGATGCTTTGTTGGGCGGGCTTTTGGGGGGCGGTTTGTTCCTCTTTTTGGCGGTGGTCAGCGGCGGCGGCATGGGTGGCGGCGATATTAAGCTGGTGGCTGTGCTGGGGCTGTGGTACGGATGGGCACAACTTTTGCTATTAATGTTTCTGGCCTTTTTGGGTGGAGGATTGATAGGTGGAATTTTATTGATTCTGGGGATTAAGAAGCGAAAAGATGGTATTCCCTTTGGTCCGTTTCTGGTGTTGGCAGCATTCGTTGTCACCATGTGGGGCCGACAGCTTTTGGAGTGGTATTTACGGATAAGTGGCCTGTAACAGTTTGAGATAGAATGAGAAGCACCGGTTATTCCGGTGCTTTTTTTCATTTGTTGGGGGGATGGGTATGGGGCAGCGGGGTTTTTTGCTGGTGGAGCTGTTGGTGGCGCTGGCGGTGGTTGCCATTGTGGCGGTGCCGCTGTTGGCGCTTTTGACCATGGGGGCAGAGGCGCAGGGGAGAGCGCGGGTGCATACGGAGGCAGCGGTTTTGGCGCGGGAGAAGATGGAGATGGTGTGCAGCGGAAGTTATTGTTTGTTGGTTGGTGAGGAAGAAGGGGAGGTGGCAGGGTTTGGACGGTTTAGCCGTAGGGTGGAGGTAAGTGAGGTTTGGGAAGATGTTAAGCAGGTGCAGGTGACGGTGGAGTGGAGTGAAAAAGGAGTGCGGCGGGAGTTGGTTTTGATAACCTTTGTAGGAAGGTGAGAAAGTTGGGAAGAGCGGGTTTACCCTGATTGAGCTTTTGGTGGTAACGGCTATTACGGGGATTGTGTTGGCGGTGGTGTATTCTTATTACCCGGTGGGGAGCAGTTTCTGGCAGCGGTCGGCGGCGTTGGCCGAGGCGCATCAGCATGGGAGGATTGCTTTGGAAGAGGTGGTGCATGAACTGCAGTATGCCCACCGGGTGGTGGTGGATCAGGACAATGGGGTGGTGACGTACTGGAAAGATGTGGACGGGGAGTTGAAGCGCTACAGGTTATATTTGCAGGGGCGGCAGTTGTTGGTGGACTTGCCCGGTGGGCCGGCGGTGCCGCTGGCCGGGTGTGTTGAGCGGTTGTGGGTGCAGCCGGGGGGTACGCTGCGGCAGGGTGAGGTGCTGATGCTTGTGGTGCGGACTTCCTGGGAAGGGTACGGGGTTGTGCTGCGGTCGGCGGTGGAGCCCAGGAATTTAGAGGTGGGGCTATGAAGGAGGAGCGGGGTTATGTGCTGCTGGTGTTGATGTATGTGATTATTATGCTTACTTTGCTGGGGGTGACGGTGCTAAGTATTGGGTTAATGGATCTGAAGGTGAGTGGCCATATGGCAGAGGCAAAGCGGGCTTATTACTATGCTGAGGCGGGGGTTGCGCTGATGGTGGCGGGGCTTCCCCGGGAAGTTGGGTTGTTGGCGGAGTATGCGGCAGAGGAGGATTATGGTCCCAGTCCCCGGTTTAGGGCGGTGGTTAGTGAGGGGGAAAAGTCCTATGTTAAGCGGATCGAGTCGCTGGGGCGGTACGGTGATAAGGAGAGGAGGGTGGAGGTTTTGGCACGGCTGCAGCCTTTTGGGGGAAATGCTGTGGTAGCAGAGGAGATTGTTTTGGAAGAGGTGGCGGTGCGGGGTTCTGTTTTGGCCGGGGATGTGGAGTTTAACGGGGCAAACCGGATTGCGGGGGATTTGTATGTGCGGGAATTGGTGGCGGGGGAGGCAGAGGTGGGGGGGCATGGCTGTGTTTGGGATGGAGAAGATTTTCCCCTGGTGGATATTGGGGAGATGGAGACCGGGGAGTGGGAGATCCCGCCGGTGGTGGATGAAGTTTTTTGGCTGGAAGGGGATTATGAGGGGTGTGAGCGGCTGTTTGTGCCGGGGGATTTGGTGATTGGGGAAGAGTTTTGGTTTACGGGGATGATTGTGGTGCTGGGGGAGGTTAGGCTGCTTGAGGTGCCTTGGGGGGATGTGGTTTTGTTGGCTGAGGGGGAGGTGATTATTGAAGGCGGATTTGGCGGGGAGGAGCCGGGGAGTTTGGTTGTGTACAGTGGGGAGAGGGTGAGTGGTTTTTTGTGGTGGGAGGAAATTTATGGGGTGCTTATGGCGCCGGTGGTGGAATTGAGTAGGGTGGTGGTGTGCTATGATGACCGGGCGGTAATGGATGTGCTGGAGGAATTGCCGGCGGAGTTGTTGGGTTATTGCCCGGGTTTTAATCTTACCTGGTTGGAGACGGAGTTGAGAAGATGAGGCGGGGTGCCGGGGGATTTATTTTGGCGGAGTTGGTGACTGTGCTGGTGATTTTGGGTATTTTGTGTATGGTGGCGGTGCCGGTGGTGGGTCATGTTAGTACCTGGGGGCTGCGGACGGCGGCTCAGGAGTTGGCGGCCCAGGTAAGACAGGCCCGGCAGACGGCCATTGCCGGCGGGGAAGTTTGTTATGTGGTTTTTTATGAGTTTAGCGGGCGGTACCGGGTGGATCTGCCGGGGGGCTCGGAGTGGGTGAGTTTGCCGGAAGGGGTGACTTACGGGGGGAATAATTTTGTGCATTTGCATGGGCGGCCCACTGTATATTTTCGTTATACCGGGGCGCCTAATCGGGGTGGACATGTGGTGCTGCGGGATAAAAGGGGGAACCGGCGTTATGTTATTGTGACACCGGTGACCGGCAGGGTACGGATAAGTGAGACCCCTCCGTAAAAAAAGTGGATAAACCCGGTAAATTGGCAGGGTTATTGTCTGATTGCGTCGAATTCCAAGTATTGGTTAGGAAAAGATAGGCATTTATTATTTATATTAACTGTGGAGTCTGGAGGGGTCGTTTTTGTTAGCACAGGATATTATGGTTACTAACCTCCCCATTGTTCTTGTGGACCAGAATATGTTTACGGTGGCGCAGGAGATGATGGCTAAGAAAACATCACATGCTTTGGTTACAGATAGGGAGAATCGGCTGTTGGGGCTGATTTCCGGGTATGATTTGCGTAAGGCGGTGGCTGAGGGTAATCCGGAGTGTACCGCAGAACAGATGATGACACCCAGGCAAAGGCTGGTGGTGGCTTATCCTGATACGCCCGTTGAGGAAGTGGCGGATTTAATGAGCAGCAGGGGAATTACCCAGGTGCCGGTGGTTTCCGATGAAGTGCCGGTGGGTTATCTTAATTTAAATACTGTTTTGGATTACACCACGGAAACGGTGCGCAAAACCAGAAATGAGTTGGCGCAGATCCGGCAGGCAGCCCTGTTGATTGAGTCCATGAGTGAGGGTTTGGTGGTGGTGGACCGGGATTACTGTATCTGTGAATTTAATCCGGCGGCGGAGCGCATTAGCGGAAAAACTGCTGAGAAGATGCTGGGCAGAGTTTCTAAGATGTACAAAGATTATGATTCGCCGGTGCGCCAGGTTATGGAAACGGGCCGGCCCCTTTATAATGTGGAGGTGGAAAGCTCCTCGGGGCATGTTTTTATCACCAATAATGTGCCCGTCATGATGGAGGGGGAGACCGCCGGAGTATTGCAGACCTTCACTGATATTACAGATATGAAGAAGATGCAGCACCAGCTGTTAAAAACCAAGGATGAGCTGGACAATGCCTTTGCTTTGACGCTGCCCAACTCCCAGGTGGAAAAGAAACTAAAGAGCACCCCGGAATACCGGGATATTTATCATCTGGCCACAGGTCAGATTGAGGTTACCGAAGTTATCGATGACGGCGGGTACCATCATGTGGTAAACGCCTTGAAGGTGGCGGCGGATTTGAATGAAAAAGGGCTTATGTCGCTGTTGGGTATTGATAAGGATATTCTGGTTGAGGCCCTGATTTTTCATGTGGGCAAGTCCCAGCCGGTGCTTAATGTGGGACAAAAAGTGGATCCGCGTCAGGTTTTTGAGGACAGCAGGCTCCATGCTCACCGTAGTGCGGATATTGTGGAGAGGTATTACGGTAAATCCTCCGATGTGGTGACATTGATTCGTTACCATCACCACACTGAAGCGGAGTTGCCCGGGGATTTTCCCACCCATCTGCTGCCCATGTTTCGTTTGCTGAGGATTATTGACGGGCTTTCTGCCGGACTGACCAGGCGTGATGCGCGGATAGGTTTTCGGGTTAACGGCTCAAGGCTGACGGTTTTGGAGCATAACGGTCATCCCGGCTATGACCGCACCATTGAGGTTGATTTGTATACAGGTCAGGAGTTTGTATATAATGAGAAAAAGGTGGTAAGCGTTAAACGGGAGGCTGTTGCGCAGTGAAACGGATCTCCGGTAAAAACCTGGTGCTGATAGGTTTTATGGGCACGGGGAAAACTGAAGTTGGCCGGCTTTTGGCCGATTTGCTAAACCGGCGGTTTGTGGATACAGACCGCCGGATTAGTGAAAGGGAAGGTATGTCCATTCCGGAGCTGTTTGCGGCCCGCGGTGAACAGTATTTTCGGGCGGCGGAAAAAGAGGTGGTGGCTGAGCTGGCTTCCCAAAAGGGGTTGGTTGTCTCCACCGGCGGCGGTGTGGTGCTTGATGGCGGCAATGTAGAGCATCTACGCCTGAGCGGCTTTGTGGTCTGGCTGGATGCGGATGTGGACACGCTGTCTTTGCGGCTGCAGGGTGACAAGACCCGCCCGCTTTTGCAGAGTGATGGTTTGGCAGAGTTGTATAAAAGGCGGGAAGCACTGTACCGGGAGGCTGCCCATGTGCGGGTGGACACAGCGGGTAAAGCACCGTTTGTGGTGGCCCGGGAAGTGGTGGCTTTGCTGCAGGGTGAAGGGTAACCGCTCAATTATTACAAAAGCGCTACATGTAAAGTTTAAAAAAAGCCGGTGCAGGATTTATTTACCGTATTAGCGAAATACTAAGAGACAGGGAGAATGGATAGATACAATGCGAAAAATCCTTGTTATTCACGGACCAAATTTAAATAAGCTGGGACAGCGTGACCCGGTGTTGTACGGGACTGCTACGCTAAAAGAGCTGGATGATAAGCTAATTGAGCTGGCGGCTGAGTTGGGGATAGCTTTGGAGACATTTCAGTCCAACCATGAGGGTAAGCTAATTGATATCATCCAGACCACGGAAGCGGACGGGATTATTATTAATCCCGGGGCGTTTACCCATTACAGTTATGCGCTGCGGGATGCCATTGCCGATTATTCCGGTCCGGTGGTGGAAGTGCACCTCAGCAACATCCATGCCCGGGAGCCTTTCCGGCAGCAGTCGGTAACAGCCGGTGCGGCCAGAGGGCAAATCAGCGGCTTTGGCTTTGACAGTTATCTGTTGGGGCTGCGGGCGGCGGTTAACCTGCTGGATGGGGAAAGCTGAGATGCTAAAAAGGGTAGATAATCTACGAGAGCGTCTGGCAGAAGATGATATTGGGGCACTGCTGGTGACCAATCCGGTGAACATTGCTTACCTGTCCGGATTTACCGGCACTTCCGGTTATTTGTTGGTCACGCCGCAGGAGGCGTACCTGCTCACAGATTTTCGCTACCTGGAGCAGGCTCGGGCTCAGTCCGCCTCGTTTACCATTGAGGATGTGGCGGGAGCTCCCTGGAAGCAGGTCTCTTCCCTTTTGGCCAAGGACAAGCTTGGTGAGTTGGTCGTGGAAGGGGACCACCTGACGGTGGATGTGTTTGATAAACTGACGGCACAGTTGGAAGGAGTGGCCACTAAGGCTTTGCCTTCGCCGGTTAACGGCTTGCGTGCCGTAAAAGATAAGGGTGAGCAGGAGGCCATTGCTGCGGCTGTTTCTTTAACAGATAAGGCTTTTACCCACATCCTGCCTTTTATCAGGCCCGGGGTGCGGGAGGCGGAAGTGGCGCTGGAGTTGGAATTCTTCCTGCGTAAAAATGGTGCCAGCGGTCCGTCTTTTAGTTTTATTGTGGCTTCCGGTACCCGTTCTGCCCTGCCCCATGGCGTGGCCGGTGATAAATTGCTGGAGACCGGCGATGCGGTGGTACTGGATTTTGGCTGTGTTTTAAACGGATACTGTTCGGATATGAGCCGGACTGTGTTTGTGGGCAGTGCCACAGAGCGGCAAAAGGATGTGTATTATAGAGTTCTGGAAGCGCAGCAGAGCGCACTTGAGCAGCTTCGACCCGGCATGAACGGAACGGAAGCGGATGCGCTGGCCAGAAATGTCTTGGCTAAGTATGATTTGACGGAAAAATTCGGTCATGGACTGGGTCATGGTTTGGGTCGGGTAATCCATGAGGCACCGCGGCTGTCACCGGTTTCAGAGGATGTGCTTAAGCCGGGGATGGTGGTTACCGTGGAGCCTGGTGTTTACATAAGCGGTGAATTCGGTGTGCGGATTGAGGATGTGGTGGTCATCACCGAAGACGGCGTAGTAAATCTTACAAAAAGCAGCAAAGATTTAGTTTGCATCTAATATGGAGGGGTAAAGATGATTTCAACAAACGAATTTAAAACCGGGATGACCATTGAGTTAGATAATGAAGTCTATACCATTGTTGATTTTCAGCATGTTAAGCCCGGTAAAGGGGCAGCCTTTGTCCGCACTAAGCTGAAAAACCTCAAGACCGGCGGTGTGACCGAAAAAACATTTAGGGCCGGTGAGAAAGTGGAGCGGGCTATGATGGATCGCCGGGAAATGCAGTATTTGTATAACTCCGGTGATGAGTATAATGTGATGGACACGGAAACATATGAGCAGATGGCTCTCAGTGCCGACCAGTTAGGCAATGATGTGAAATATCTTAAGGAAAACATGAACATCGCGGTATTGTTTTATCAGGACCAGATCTTTGGCATTGAACTGCCATTCTTTGTGGAACTGGAAGTAAAAGAAACAGACCCCGGTATTAAAGGTGATACCGCATCAGGTGGTACCAAACCGGCAACAATGGAAACAGGGCTTGTGGTACAGGTCCCGTTTTTCATTAACGCAGGGGATGTCCTGCGTATAGATACCCGCTCCGGTGAGTATATTGAGAGAGTGTAGATTTTTTGCTGAGAAACCACTTTAAAGGAGGCTTTCCCATGGAAGACCTGAAATCACGTGTTGCGTATTTAAAAGGGCTTGCTGCCGGCCTGGGTATGGAGGAAAATACCCGTGAAGGTAAACTTTTTGGACAAATTATTGACGTCATTGATTCATTGGCAGAAGCCGTTACAGAACTGCAGGATGATTACGATGACATCGTAGATTATGCCGAAGCCATCGATGAGGATCTAAATGAGCTGGAAGAAGATTTTTATGAAGAAGATGAGCTGCTGGTAGATGATGAGGACTACTACGATGAAGACGATGATGAAATGTTTTCTGTGGAATGTCCCGACTGTCATGAAATCGTCTACATCGATGATGACATGCTGGATGACGACGATGTGGTGGAAATTCTCTGCCCCAACTGTGAGCGCATCGTCTTTGTAAACGACGACGAAGATTACGAAGGCTTCGAAGAAGACCTGGAACTGGAACTGGAAAACGAAGACAACTAAAAAAAGTAAACATGCCAAGCCGGCACCCAAAAAACGGGTGCTGGCTTTTTTTTTGTGGCATATTGGTGTGCTCGTCCCCATAAGATGTAGTGGTGAAGAAGATATGGAAAATTTGGCAAAAGTGCATTGGAAAGAGCATATACTTCCTATTATGCCACCGCAGCTAAAGGATTTGCTGGCGGGGTTAAGTGGTGCTGCAGAGGCTAAGTTGGAGGAAATTCGGCTTAGGGCGGGGCGTCCGCTTTTGGTGCGTACCGGAAGTGGTGAGACTCAGGTGGGTCGGGATATGGTGACGGCTGCAGATTTACAGTCTGTGCTGCTTTTGATTACCGAGTACTCGTTGTATGCGCGGGATGAGGAGTTGAAGCGGGGGTATCTGGCGCTGCCGGGAGGGCATCGGGCCGGTTTTGTGGGACGGACGGTGCTGGAGGGCGGCGAGGTTAAGCTGTTAAGGGATATTTCCGGTATTAATATCCGTATTGCCCGGCAGGTGCTTGGCGCGGGTAAGCAGCTTTTGCCGTCGCTGTACTGCCAAAAGACCAGGCGGGTGCGCCATACGTTGATTATTTCGGCGCCGCAGGCGGGTAAAACCACTGTTTTGCGGGATTTGGCAAGATTGTTTGGCAATGGGGATGCGGCTTCGGGCAGGCCTGCTTTTAACGTGGGTATTGTGGATGAGCGCTCGGAGATTGCCGGGTGCTATCAGGGCGTGCCGCAGTTGGATGTGGGGCTGCGCAGTGATGTGCTGGATGGCTGTCCCAAGGCCGAAGGGATGATGATGCTGGTGCGTTCCATGTCACCGCAGATTGTGGTTACCGATGAACTGGGGCGGCCAGAGGATGCGCGGGCGGTGGAAGAGGCGGTTAATACCGGTGCTTCTATTTTGGCCACGGCACATGGGCAGAGTATGACGGAGCTTTTTAGGCGGCCCAGTTTGGCATATTTATTGGAGCAGAAGATGTTTGAGCGGATTGTGGTTCTCTCGCGCCGCAAGGGGCCCGGTACCATTGAAGGGGTCTATGACGGCGAGGCTTTTGACACAGACAAACAGGCGGGAGGGAAAATTAATGTTGGTTAAATGGTTGGGCGCGTTATTGATTCTTGGTGCCGCTGCTGCCTGGGGCAATCTGCAGGCGGCGCAATTGAGGCGGCGGGTTAAAGAGCTGGAGGAGTTTCGTCTGGGTATGAGGCTGTTGGCAGCAGAGATTGGCTATACCAGTACGCCTTTGCCCAGGGCCCTGGAACATGTGCAAGAGCGTTTGCCGGGTGGCGGGGTGTCGGTATTTTTTACCCGTGCCGGTGAGTTATTGAGAAACCCTGAGGTGGCCGATGCCAATGCGGCCTGGAGCAGGGCGGCAGATGAGGTGAAAGAGGAGTTGGCGCTGACCCGGGAGGATTGGCCTGTGTTGCTGCGGGCCGGGGCCGGTCTGGGCAGTATGGGGCGGGAAAATCAGATTAAGCAGTTGGAGGCGGCGGAGGTTCAGTTGGCCTCCCATGCGGCCACAGCGGCGGCCCGTTGCGAAAGTGGCGAGAAGATGTGGCGCTACCTGGGTGTGATGGGCGGTCTGGCGGTGGTTATTTTGCTGTTGTAATCAGCATATAGATATGTGTGGCACGGAAGGGAGTGGAGTTTCGGTGAATGGCTTTAATATTGATTTGATTTTTCGCATTGCAGGTATTGGTATCTTTATTTCGGTCCTAACTATTGTGCTTAAGCAGGCCGGTAAGGAGGAGCAGGCCCAGATGCTGACCTTGGGCGGTGTGGTTGTGGTGCTTTTGATGGTGATTCAGTTGATAAACGAACTCTTCTCCAACATCAAGACCATCTTTAATTTGTTTTAGCAAAACCAGTGGGGGAAGGGTGTGTAGCCGTTGGAAATTATTCAGATAGTTGCGTTTGCGTTAATTGCCGCTTTTCTCTCCATGGTGACGCGGGAACAAAAACCCATCTTCTCCATGATTATTGCCACGGCAGCCGGAGTGATTATCTTTTTGCGGGTGGTCGGGTACCTGGCTTCGGTGATGCAGTATCTGGTGGATATGACGCTGCAGGCCAACATCTCCCTTATTTATTTAAATACTCTCCTTAAGGTTATCGGTATTGCCTATATAGCTGAGTTTGGTGCTCAGGTCTGCCGGGATGCGGGGGAGGGAGTTATTGCCGGCAAGGTGGAATTTGCGGCCAAGCTGTTAATTCTGGTGATGGCGCTGCCGCTTTTGGCGGCGGTGTTGGAAACCATTCTGAAATTTATTCCATAGGTGGCTATATGAAAAAATTACTGCTTGTTTTAATCATGGTTTTCCTCCTGCTGCCCACTTTTGCGGCGGCACAGACGCCCGATGAGCTGGCCCGGCAGCAGGCGGAGGAAATTGATCTCACCCAAATTGAAGAGTTCTGGAACGAAGTGCAGCGTGAGTCCGGCGATTACCTGCCCGACTTTGAGTTTCGCGATGTCCTAAACTGGTTTCGCCCCGGACAGGCCGAGGGTTTGTCTGTATCCGAGGTGTTTCAGGGCCTGTGGCGCTTTATGTGGCGGGAGATCTATATTAACCTGAACCTGTTGGGCAAGCTTTTGTTTTTGGCGGTGGTGGCTTCGTTGCTAAAGAACCTGGAGAAGGCCTTTGCCAACGACAGTATTGCTTCGCTGACCCAGGCCATTGTTTACCTGGCGCTGATTGTTATCGCCATGCAGAGTTTTACTGTGGCGGTGAACCTGGGGCGGCAGACGGTGGACAACATGGTGGAGATTATACTGTCGGTGATTCCGCTGCTTTTGGTACTTTTGGCTTCCCTGGGTAACTTTGCTTCGGCGGCTATTTTCCGTCCACTTATTATTTTTGCGGTGAACTTTTTTGCCACCATCATCCGTGATCTGGCGTTTCCCATGATTTATCTCACCACCATTTTGTCCATCGTTAATCATTTTTCGCCGCGGGTAACGGTGAGCAAACTGGCTGATTTGTTTAGGAACGTGTCGGTGTGGGTCATGGGCATGACCATGACTATCTTTACAGGGCTTTTGGCGGTGCATGGTGTGGCTTCTTCGGTGGGCGATGCGGTAACCATCCGCACCGCCAAGTTTATGACCGGAGCGTTTCTGCCGGTGGTGGGCGGGATGCTCACCGATGCGGTGGAGACGGTGGCCAGCGCCACGCTGATTTTAAAGAATACTGTCCATTTGGCCGGTGTGCTGTTGTTGTTTTATGTGGTGGTTTTTCCGCTGTTAAAAATTTTGGCGCTGGTGTTTATTTACAAGCTGGCGGCAGCGCTGATTCAACCTCTGGGGGAGACCAATTTAAGTGATTCCCTAAACACCATGGGCAATTGTCTGGCGTTGATTTTTGCGGCGGTGGCCATTGTCAGTGTAATTTTTTATCTGAGTATTACCATCATTGCCGGCGCCGGCAATACGTCATTTATGTTGAGGTGAGAAAATGCTTGCCATGTTGTCGGATATGGTCCGCAATATTGTGGTGCTGATAATTCTTGTAACTATCCTGGAGCTGATGCTGCCGAAAAATCGCTTTCGTCCCTTTCTCAACATGGTGGTGGGCCTGGTTTTGATGCTGATGCTTTTGACACCTATTCGCTCCGCAATCCAGATGCCCGGAGCGCTGGATCCGGTCTGGGAGATGCGCCTGGCCATCACCGAAGAGGAAGTGGAAGCGCGACAGGCAATGCTGGAGCAGTTAAACTGGGATTTGGCGCTGGAGCAGTATCAGGATATGGTGCAGGGGAAAATTTTGGCCGTTTTGGAGGATGAAGGGTATGCGGTGCTGGAGCTGGATATGGAGGTGGAGGAAGATGCGGGGCATATTGAGTTTGGTTATCCGCAAAAGTTAGAAATTCTGGCGCAGGAAAAGAAAGTGCCCGATGAGGGCTTTGGACGGGTGGAGGAAATTAAGATTGAGTTGGGCCGTGACACGTGGGAGGTGCCCCGGGATTCACAG
Source organism: Dethiobacter alkaliphilus AHT 1 (assembly GCF_000174415.1). Taxonomy (NCBI): domain Bacteria; kingdom Bacillati; phylum Bacillota; class Dethiobacteria; order Dethiobacterales; family Dethiobacteraceae; genus Dethiobacter; species Dethiobacter alkaliphilus. The sequence continues at coordinate 83,328 of NZ_ACJM01000003.1, read as the reverse complement.
CGCAGCCAGTGGTTGGAGCGGATTGTGGCCACAGCTTTGGAGATTGAATTGGAAAAAGTCTCGGTCTATGTGCTAAACGCCGATTAGGCGCATATATATTCTGAAAAGAGGGCTTGTCTGGGAGGGGATCCGATGGGAGAAAACTTTTGGCAGCGTTTTGCCAAGCTGGGCAAAGGGGAAGGGCCGGGAAAAGGCCAGCGTTCCACCTGGTTTATCCTGATGCTGGCGGTTATTGGGATTGTCTTTATGTTTATCAGTGCTAACCCGGAGCAGGACAGAAGCCCCCGGCCGGCGCAGGAAAGCAACGCGGAAGTGGTGGCGCTGCCGCGCAGCCAGGGTGATTATCGCCAGCAGCTGGAAAAAGATCTGGAAAGCAGGCTGGAGCGGATGCAGGGCGTGGATGAAGTTTCGGTCATGGTCACCCTGGAAAGCGGCCCTGTTTCCGAGTATGCACAAAACAAGGAAACTACAGAGCGGACCACCACCGAGGAAGACGGGGCCGGGGGACAGCGTGATGTTTCAGAGACCACCACCCGCAACCAGGCGGTGATGGCCAGAGACGGCAGCGGCGATGAGGCTGTTGTTACCCGGAAGCTGGAGCCGCAAATCAGAGGTGTGATGGTTGTTGCCCGGGGGGCGGAAAACCCCATGGTAAAAGAGCAAATAACTTTGGCTGTGGAAGCGGCGTTAAATATTTCTGCACACCGCATCCATGTGGTGCCGATGAAGTAGAGGGGGAAAAACCGATGAGTTCAAGCAGGAAGCTGATTACAGTGGCAATTTTGGTGGTAATGGTGGTGGCTGTTTGGTGGCTGGCAGATATGCAGGATGTGGACCGGTTTGATATCAGTTCACCGGCGGAAGAGGATCCCATAGTGCCCAGCGTGGTAACGGATCCGGAGCCGGATTTGGAGAACTGGAACATTGAAGATTTTAAAGCTTTCTTTGTGGAGTACCGACTGCAGCGCGACCGGGTGCGGGGCAAAGAGCAGGAAATGTTAAACCAGATGATTGATAACCCCAACGTGTCTGAGGAAGCTAAGAAGCAGGCTGAGGAACAGATGTTAAAGTTAATCGACATGATGGAAAAGGAGCTTTTGGTGGAGAATATGCTAAAAGCTCACGGGTTTAAGGATGCCATTTTCTTTTACCGGGATGACATGGTTAATGTGGTGATTCAGGCGGAGAACCTAAGTGAAGAAGAGTTTCTGCAAATTGCCGAGATGGTAAGCAGTGCTACGGGAGTGGGAATTGAGCGAATTTCGGTAACGGAGCATACGGACCGCTAGCAGGAATACCGAATTATGCATGGAATTGTATTCACAAGAAGTATTTGGTATAATAACAACGTTACAGCAGTGCTGTAGGAGGTGACTGTTTTGACCGTATCAGAAGAATACATCCCAACAGAGCTTGGAAACATTAAGATTGCCGATGATGTAGTGGCTATTATTGCCGGCCTGGCCGCCACCGAGGTGGAAGGCGTGGTAGGCATGAGCGGCGGTATCGCCGGTGGAATCGCCGATATTTTGGGTAAGCGTAATTTATCCAAAGGTGTTAAGGTTGAAGTAGGGGATCAGCAGGCATCCATTGATCTGTACATAATTGTTAAGTTTGGGGCGCGAATTCCCGATGTGGCCTGGAGTATTCAGGAGAAGGTGAAGCAGGCCATTGAGAGCATGACCGGCCTGGAAGCGGTATCGGTCAATGTTCATGTCCAGGGCGTAAACTTCGAAGTCGCCAGGGACGAAGTGGAAGAAGAGGATTCCCGGGTTCGTTAAAAAAGAGCCCCTGTTAACGCAGGGGCTTCTTAGCTTACTGTGGTAAACGCAGAATGTGAGCAAAAAGGAGTTGGAATATCCGATGAGTGCTCGTGAAAGACTATACCTGGTCGTGTTGGCGCTGGTGGTGGGTGCCGCCAGCATCTCGCTGGGAGCCATTGCTACGGCTTATTTGTCCCTGAATGCATTGCGGACAAGCCTGGAGTTGGTCCATGGCAACCTGGCGTACGTGGCTCTGGCGGTTTTTGGCCTGATTTTGGCGGTGGCCATTTTGGTCATGAGCATGCGTCGCGGTGAATGTGTGGAAACCATCCTGCAGCAGGGCCCGCTGGGCGAGGTGCGCATTTGTTTTAAGGCGCTGGAAAACCTGGTGCTAAAAGCTGCCCGGGAGATTAAGGGCGTACGGGAAACAAAAACTCGGCTGGTGTACAACGAAAACGGTTTAATTGTGTTTTTACGTGCCGTTACTTATCCTGACCAGAATATTCCCCAGGTGACCGCGGAGCTGCAGGCGGCAGTAAAGGAATATGTGGAAGAAACCACCGGCACCAATGTGGCGGAAATCAGGGTGATGATTGAAAATGTGGTTACCGATGCGGTAAAACCGGCCCGCTAAATTGCAAAGAAGAGGTGTGGACATGAACTCAAAAGTTCTTCGTCAGTTTCTGTCCGACCACTGGGGCAAAGTGGTGGGCGGGCTGATTGGCCTGATTATCGGTTTATCTATTATCCTGTTTGGGTTTTGGCGCAGCGTATTGCTTTTTACCTGTATAGCTTTGGGTATTTATCTGGGCAGAATGTTTGACCGTCACGAGGGATTGCAAAACTTTCTGCAGCGGGTTTGGCCCGACAGCGACTGATTAGGAGGGTATATATTACCATGAGCCGGCGTCTGGCAAGGGAAATCGCTTTTAAAACATTATTTCAATATGATATCGGCAAAAATGAAGTGGAGCCCACCATCTCCCAGCTCATTGAGGAAAACGGGTTGGAAGGTGCCGGTGTGGAATTTTCCCGGCAGTTGGTGCTGGGCACCCTTAAAAACCTGGAGGCTATTGACAAGGCTCTTGCCGGTTACCTGCAGAAGTGGGAGTTGGGCCGGCTGGCGGCGGTGGACCGTAATGTGCTGCGGCTGGCAGCCTTTGAGATTCTCTACCGGGAAGACATTCCCGCTGCTGTGACCATCAATGAGGCGCTGGAGCTGAGTAAAGCCTTTCACAGTGAAGAGGCGGCCAAGTTTTTAAACGGTGTGCTGGACAAGTTAGCCCGCCATCATGAGGGCAAAGAGGTGGAATAAATGTTTTTGGGAATTGATACATCGTGTTATACCACGTCCCTGGCGGTTATGGATACCCAGGGACGTTTGCTTTGTGAAAAGAGAACGCTCCTTACCGTGCCAAAGGGGGAGCGGGGGCTGCGGCAGTCCGACGGCGTTTTTCAGCATCTGCAAAATCTTCCCCGGCTGGCAGAAGAGGTGGCCGGGGAAGTGGGGCCCCTTAAACTGCAGGCGGTGGCCGCTTCTGTTTGCCCGCGGCCGGTGGAAGGCTCTTATATGCCGGTATTTACCGTGGGAACGTCCTTTGGCCGCTCGCTGGCCGCTGCCTTTGGCGTTCCTTTTTTGTCCCTGTCGCATCAGGAAGGCCACATTCTGGCCGGTATGTGGTCGGCGGGAGTGGACTGGCCGGAATTTTATGCGTTGCAGGTTTCCGGCGGGACAACGGAGCTGCTCTTTGTCAGGCAAAACAACGGCCTGAAGGTGGCTGAGCTGGGCGGCTCCGCCGATTTGCATGCCGGACAGTTTATCGACCGGGTGGGGGTGGCTCTGGGCCTTTCCTTTCCCGCCGGTCCCGCCGTGGAAAAACTGGGAAATGATGCTCTTGAGGTGCTGCCGGTTCCGGTCTCGGTGCAGGGGAGCAATTTGTCTTTTTCCGGCCCGGAAAGCCACGTGCAGCGCGTTATTGCAAGCGGGGAGTATGCACCGGCGGCGGTGGCCAGAGGTGTGGAAAAATGCGTGGCAGAGTCCCTGTGGCGGGTTCTGAGAACGGTTAGAAAGGAACACGGCGCAAAGCCGGTGTTGTTTGTGGGTGGGGTCATGGCTAATCAGTTTATCCGTGGTTTTCTGGCGGAAAAACTGGGGGATGAAGCGGCTTTTGCCCAGATTCGATTTGCCGGCGATAATGCAGCGGGGGCGGCAGTATTTGCGCAAAAATTCACAAATTAGAAAGTTTCTCAAAATTTGAACTAATTAAAAAAGGAAAAAGGAAATTGCGCTATTTTGGCGAATAACCCTTAGAAGTATGAAAACGTCTAGTTAAAAGTAAGGGAGGAAGCGCGATTGTATAAGCTGGTTACTAAGGAAGTGCTGTCCGATGTCTCAAAGAAATTTGAGGTAGAGGCGCCACTGGTTGCCAAAAAGGCTCAGCCTGGGCAATTTATCATTCTGCGGGTGGACGAACAGGGTGAAAGAGTCCCTCTGACCATTGCAGATTCCGATCCTGAGCGGGGAACAATTACAATTATCTTCCAGGAAGTGGGTTTAACCACCAAATGCCTGGGGCAGAAAGAAGCAGGGGACTACATTGCCGATTTTGTCGGCCCTCTGGGCAAGCCCATGGAATTTCCTGAAGAACCCGGCCGCGTAATTGCCGTAGGTGGCGGTGTGGGGATTGCACCGGTTTATCCTAAGGTAAAAGGCTTTCATAAAGCAGGCATGGATGTTACATCCATTATCGGCGCCCGTTGTAAGGATTTGTTGATTCTTGAAGATGAAATGCGTGCGGTCAGCAAAGAACTGCATGTCTGCACCGACGATGGCAGCTATGGCCATCATGGCTTCGTTTCCGACATTCTTCAGAAGTATCTTGACGACGGCGAGCCCATCGCTGAAATTATTGCCGTAGGCCCGCTACCCATGATGCGTGCCATTGTGAACCAGACCCGGCCCTACGGTGTGAAAACCGTGGTTAGCTTAAACCCGGTTATGGTGGACGGCACCGGTATGTGCGGCGCCTGCCGTGTTACCGTAGGTGAGGAAACCAAGTTCACCTGTGTGGACGGCCCGGTTTTTGACGGCCACCAGGTAGACTTTGATGAGCTTGTGGCCCGGTCCAGAATGTACCTTGACCAAGAGAAAAAGGCCTTGGAAAACTGTCGTTGCGGAGGTGCTAAGTAATGGCGCATGATATTAAGAAAAAGCATCCGATGGAAGAGCAAAATCCTCAGGAACGCGTTAAAAACTTTGACGAAGTGCCTTTTGGCTATGATATCGATACCGCCGTTGCCGAGGCGGAGCGCTGCCTGGACTGTAAAAAGGCGCCCTGCCGTCAGGGTTGCCCTGTTGAGGTGAATATTCCCGCTTTTATTATGAGTATTAAAGACCGGAAGTTCGAAGAAAGTATTGCGGCCATGAAAGCAGACAACAGCCTGCCCGCTATCTGCGGCCGTGTTTGCCCGCAGGAAAGTCAGTGCGAATCTTTCTGTGTCCGCGCCAAAAAAGGCGAACCGGTGGGCATTGGTCGCCTGGAGCGTTTTATTGCCGACTGGCAGCTAAAAGAAGGCGTGGAAGATCCGAAGTTGCCTGAACCAACCGGTAAAAAGGTTGCCGTGGTAGGGGCTGGTCCCGCCGGACTGACCTGTGCCGGAGACCTGGCCAAGCTGGGACATGACGTTACCATGTATGAAGCTTTCCATACCCCCGGTGGTGTGCTGGTATACGGTATTCCCGAATTCCGTCTGCCCAAGGAAATTGTGGCCAAGGAAGTTGATTATATCCAGCGTCTTGGTGTAAAACTGGAAACCAATATGGTTATCGGTAAGACCATCACCGTAGACGAGCTGTTTGAAGAGCATGGTTTTGATGCAGTGTTTATCGGCACCGGTGCCGGCCTGCCCACCTTCCTGGGCATTCCCGGTGAAAACCTGCTGGGCGTATATTCCGCCAACGAATTTTTGACCCGCACCAACCTGATGAAGGCTTACCGCTTCCCTGAGTTTGACACTCCCATCCATGTGGGTAAAAACGTGGCGGTAGTAGGTGCCGGTAACGTGGCCATGGACTCCGCCCGGACCGCTTTGCGTTTGGGTGCGGAAAACGTTTATATCGTTTACCGTCGTTCCGATAAGGAGATGCCGGCCAGACTGGAAGAAATCCATCACGCCGAAGAAGAAGGCGTACAGTTTAGACTGCTCACCAACCCCATTGGTATTAACGGGGATGACAAAGGCTGGGTAAAAGGGATGGAATGCATGCAGATGCGTCTGTGCGAACCGGATGAGTCCGGCCGCTGCCGCCCCGAGCCCATTGAAGATTCCAATTTCGTTTTGGATGTGGATACCGTGGTAGTTGCGGTGGGACAGACTCCCAACCCGCTGGTACCGCAGACCACCACCGGCTTAAAAACCGGCCGCAAAGGCACCATCGATGCCGACGAGTTTGGTAAAACTTCCCGTGAAGGCGTTTGGGCCGGCGGTGACATCGTTACCGGTGCCGCCACCGTTATTAACGCCATGGGTGCCGGTAAAATGGCTGCCAAAAACATCGACGAGTATCTGAAATCCAAGTAAACCTTTTATTGGCAGGCCGTTAAAAGAATTTTTTTTAACGGCCTGCAATAACATTTCCCGGTAAGGGAAAATTATCTCTTGTAGCAGGAATTTCCACACTTGTGGTTAAATTAAGTAAGATAAATTATTTTTTTGAGAAGGGGAGGATTTTGTATGACTGCAAAACTGATTAGTGGCCCTGAAGTGGCCGCCGCCATTCGGGAGCAAATTTCCACCGAGTTGGCTTCCCTCAAGGAAAAAACCGGCAAGGTACCGGGCCTGGCAGTAATTTTAGTGGGTGAAGACCCCGCATCCCAGGCATATGTGGGCAACAAGGAAAAAACAGCCGGTAAGTTGGGTTTCCATTCTGTGGTTGACCGTGTTTCTGCGGATATTACCCAGGAAGAACTGCTGAAGAAGATTGATGACTTAAACAAAGACGAAGACATTCACGGCATTTTGGTTCAGCTGCCACTGCCTGACCATATCGAAGAAAAAGCTGTTATTGATGCTATTGCTGTGGAAAAAGACGTTGACGGTTTCCATCCCATTAACGTTGGTAACCTGATGATTGGTGATGATTGCTACATACCCTGCACACCTCACGGTTGCATGAAAATGCTGGAGCACATCGGCTATGACTTAAAAGGTAAAAATGCAGTAGTTGTAGGCCGTTCCAATATCGTTGGCAAGCCCGTTGCCCTGTTAATGCTGCAGCAGCACGCCACCGTAACCATCTGCCATTCCCGCACCGCTGATTTGGGCGCCGTATGCCGCGAAGCGGACGTACTGGTTGTGGCCGTAGGCCGCCCCAATATGATTACCGGTGACATGGTTAAGCCCGGTGCCGTGGTAATTGACGTAGGTATCAACCGCGTTGACGGCAAACTGGTGGGTGACGTAGAGTTTGACAGTGCCAAGGAAGTGGCTTCCTACATTACTCCGGTTCCCGGCGGTGTAGGCCCCATGACCATTACCATGCTGATGCTCAACACTCTGGAAGCATTTAAGCGTAAGAATAACCTTTAATTACAGGGGGGATCTCCATGTCAGCCCGGATTATCGACGGTTCCGCCGTCGCAGGCGAATTGCAACAGCAAATTAAACAAGACGTGGCCAAGTTAAAGTCGGAGAACAAACAGCTTCCGGGCCTGGCCATTGTCGTTGTCAGCAGCCCCAAAGCGCGTAAAAACATTGCCGAGCTGAAAAAGCGGATGTGCGAGAAAGTGGGTATTCACTGTGAAATCCACAAACTTAACCCGCTCTCCGGCCAGGATGATGTAATTGCGCTGATTGAGAAACTAAACAAAGATCCCAAGATTACCGGGATTAATATTCATCCCGTGCCCGACCACATCGATTATCGCGCTGTGGTGCAGGCACTGGATCCCGCCAAAGATGTGGAAGGTGTCCATCCCATGAACCAGGGCAATTTCCTCATTGGCGACAAAAAATTCATTCCCTTTACGCCCAGAGCCATTATGCGGCTGTTGGAGTCCACAGGGGAAGACCTGAAGGGTAAGCGTGCCGTTATTGTGGGCCGCAGCCAGCACGTAGGCCTGCCCGTTGGCTTTTTGCTGCTGGAAAAGCATGCCACCGTAACATATGCCCATTCCCGTTCCTGGTACTTGGAAGACGTAACCCGTCTGGCAGACATTCTGATTGTGGCGGCCGGCCATCCGGAAATGATAACCGGTTCCATGATTAAGCCCGGCGCCATCGTCATCGATGTGGGTACCAATATTGTGGGCGGACAACTGGTGGGTGACGTGGAACACCACACCGCTCAGCGGGTTGCCGGCTGGATTACTCCGGTCCCCGGCGGCGTAGGGCCCATGACCGTGGCCATGCTGCTGATGAACCTGGTGGAGTGTTGCGAGTAAATGCGCAGACAATCCGATGGTCCGGTGACCGTCGCCCAACTAACTCAATATATTAAAAACCTATTTGCCGCTGATTCGCAGCTTAACTCGCTGCGGGTCAGCGGTGAAATTTCTAATTTCAAACATCACAGTTCGGGCCATATGTATTTTACCTTAAAGGACGCCAAGGCATCGTTGCGCTGTGTGATGTTTCGCAGCTATAACGCCCGTCTTACATTTAAGCCGACGCAGGGCATGAACGTGGTGGTAAGCGGCCGCATTTCTGTCTATGAACGGGACGGACAGTATCAGATGTATGTGGAAAACATGCTGCCGGAAGGAGTGGGAAGCCTTTTTGCCGCCTTTGAAGCGTTGAAGAAACGGTTGGCGGCCGAAGGGCTCTTTGCGCCGGAAAAAAAGAAACAACTGCCTAAACTGCCCACACGGATTGGCGTGGTCACCTCTCCCACCGGGGCAGCAATCCGCGATATTTTAACCACACTGAAGCGTCGTTTTCCGCAGGCGGAAGTGCTGGTGATGCCGGTTTTGGTGCAGGGGCCCGATGCTCCGGAGCAAATTGCCGAAGCCATAGAGTTTTTAAACAACATCGATGATGTGGACGTGATGATTATCGGCCGGGGTGGCGGCGCCATTGAAGAGCTGTGGGCTTTTAACGAGGAAGTGGTGGCCCGGGCCGTTTATGCTTCAGATATTCCCGTAGTTTCGGCGGTGGGGCACGAAACCGATTTTACCATTGCCGACTTTGTGGCGGATGTGCGGGCGGCCACGCCCACCGCGGCGGCGGAAATTGTGGTTCCGGACCAGCGGGAGATTATGCAGTATCTCGACAGTGCCAAACAGCGCATGGCGGCCAAACTGGCGGCTAAGCTGGAACACGACCGGCGCTATTTAGAGCGGCTGGCCTCCTCCAGGGTGCTGACCCGCCCCCTGGAGCGGCTGGAGCAGTACAGTCAGGTGCTGGACAATCTGTCGGCCCGTCTGGAGACCCGTATGCAGTACCTTTTGCAGGGCTGCCAGTCCCGGGTAAGTGTGCTGGAGGGTAAGCTCACCGCCCTTAGCCCGGAGGCAGTTTTGGCCCGCGGTTTTGCCATCTGCCTGGATGAAAAGGGCAATGTGGTGCGGGATGCGGCGCTGTTAAACCGTGATGATCTGTTAAAATTACGCCTGCAGCGGGGTACTGTGACGGCCAGGGTGGAAGAAACGGATACGGAGGAAGTTAAATGAGCAAGGAAACACTGACTTTTGAAGAAGCACTGCAGCGGCTGGAAGAGGTTTTGGCCAAACTGGAGCGCAGTGATTGCCCGCTGGAAGAGGCGCTGGGCCTTTTTGAGGAAGGTATGCGCCTGGTGCAAAAATGCCGGGGAAAGCTGGCGGATGTGGAAGGCAAGGTCTCCGTGCTGCTGAAAGATTCGCAGGAATTTGCGCCATTTAGCGGTGAGGAGGAACAAGCGTGAGTTGGGACATAAACCAGGCCATAAAAGATGTGGATGAAGCGCTGGAGAGGCTGATTCCCGCCGAAGATACGTTCCCGCAGGAAATACACCGGGCCGTGCGCTACAGTGTTTTTGCCGGCGGTAAGCGGCTGCGGCCTCTTTTGACGCTGGCAGCGGCGGAAATTTTCGGTGTGCCGCGTCTCCATGCGCTGCCTGCGGCCTGCGCCATAGAAATGGTGCATACCTATTCTCTGATTCATGACGACCTGCCTGCCTTAGATGACGATGATTACCGGCGCGGCAGGCTTTCCAACCATAAGGTTTTTGGCGATGCCATGGCCATTTTGGCGGGAGATTCCCTGTTGACACTGGCTTTTGAAACGCTGGCGGCGGAAGCCACAGCTTATTTTGCTCCCGCCACCGTGGTGCGTTTAACGGAGGCGCTGGGCAAAGCGGCGGGCATGTCGGGGATGATTGGCGGCCAGGTGGTGGATTTGCTTTCTGAGGGCAAGCAGGTTAACGCCGCCACGCTGGATTATATTCACCGGCATAAAACCGGTGCTTTGTTTACCTGCTGCATTAAAAGCGGCGCCATTATGGGCGGCGCATCCCTGGAGGAAATGCAGCGATTAACGGTTTTTGCGCAAAATATCGGCCTTGCTTTTCAGATTGTGGATGATATTTTGGATATTACCGGTGATGAAGCGGCGCTGGGCAAAAAAACCGGTGCGGACCAGAACAGGCAAAAGGCTACATATCCGGCGCTGTACGGCTTAAAGCAGGCTGAAGAGAAGGCCAGGGATCTGTTGAGTGCCGCAGAAAAAGAGATGGAGTATTTCGGCGATGCGGGCAAGAGCCTGTTGTTTTTGGCAAAAAAGCTGGTGGAACGGGAAAAATAATAAAGATGTGTGCGCCTGCGCCAGAAGCAGGCCGGCACAGAGCCGCTAGCCGTGAAGATGGTAAATGAACGCCAACGCTCAAAACAGGCTTTAAAGCAAATTAGGCGCCCGGGGCCGAATTTGAGTGTTTGCCAAGGATATGTTACAATATTTCATGAAAAGCGTAGGTGGCGCAGTATTCTAGTTAGCACGGCCGCTGCCGAAGACGGGCCTAAAAATCCGTAAAGGGCATATCGATGAAGTTCTTGGTGCTGGCTGCCGACGCCCAGTCGGGGGTTGGTGCTGAGAGTTAAGGAGTTGGGGCGATCTGCAAAGGCATGCAGGCGTTGACCCTGGCTCCGTGGAGACCCAAGTGCGTGGTGGATTACCGTAGTTGGTAAAGGATTACGGCTTGGGAAGAACCTGTATGCGGTTCGCGCTGTGTACAGTGTAGCCTGCCTTGAGTGATAGCGGGTGAGTGTATGCCTGTCATGCACAAAACCGGTATTGCAAAAGAGGATAGGAGCGGAAACCGTGTTATTGAGGAAAACTCCTAGACTGTTCCTTTCAGGGAGACCTACCAGGGATTAAAGTACGGACTCAGTGGCAATCCAGTCTCATTGTTGGCGACACAATGAAATTAATCTTAAAAGGAAACTGCCCAGATGGCGACATCCGGGTGATTAATTGGGAAAACCTGCTGGACCTCAAGCCGTAACGTTTACCTGGTGGGTTGCTCACCTACGTTACTTAATTTATAATAAGAAGAAGGTTCTTTTTTTTTAGCTTGCTTTAGGAACCGGGCAAGCTTTTCTTCATTCTGTTGAAGAAAAATAAACCAGTTCTACCAAATAAACTACTGAGGTGGCCCATGGGGCAGAATCAGAAAAATTCACACCGTTACCGCTGGGTGGTTACCATCACCATCTGGACATTCTTTTTGGCCATTCTGTTAAGTATTGTGGCCCAGCTGCTTTTTGGCAGTGTTGAATCCTTTTTCATTGCAGTGTTTATACTATTGATTATCATCTTTATCGGCATTTTTTTCGATATGATCGGTATTGCTGCCACCGCCGCCGACGAGGTGCCGCTTTTGGCCAAGGCAGCCAAAAAAGTGCCCGGCGCTCGGGAAGCACTCTTTCTGGTACGAAACGCCGACCGCTTTGCCAACTTCTGCAACGATGTGATCGGCGATATTGCCGGCATTATCAGCGGTGTGCTGGGGGCGCTTCTGGTGATTCGCCTTTTTCAGACCGGCTTTATCGAAGAAAATCCCATGTTCAGTATTGTTATGACCGGTTTGATCTCCGCCCTGACGGTGGGCGGCAAAGCGGTGGGTAAAATGCTGGCCATTGAAAAATCAACGGAAATTATTCTTTCATTTACCATAGTGTTGACCCGAGTGGAAGCAATCTTGCCCGGCAGAATATTTTTTGGGCGTAATTTGCCTCCCAGGCGAAAGTGAGGTGGCAAGGTTGGACAAGTATTTAAAAAAGATATCCGGCCCTGAAGACCTGAGAAAATTAAGTACCAAGGATTTAAAAGAGCTGGCCTGCGAAATCCGCTCCTTTTTGCTGGAGAAGGTTTCCCAAACCGGCGGACATCTGGCGCCCAATCTTGGCGTGGTGGAACTGTCCATTGCCCTGCATACCATCTATGACAGCCCCAGGGACAAAATTATTTGGGATGTGGGCCATCAAAGTTATGTACACAAAATTCTCACCGGACGCCATGACCGGTTTGATTCACTGCGTCAGCACGGGGGGCTAAGCGGTTTTCCCAAAACCAGCGAGAGTGAACATGATGTCTTTCAGACCGGTCACAGCTCCACCTCCATTTCGGCGGCGCTGGGTATGGCCCAGGCCCGGGATTTGCTGGGTGAGAAACATCATGTAATAGCCGTTATCGGTGATGGATCCATGACCGGCGGCATGGCTTTTGAAGCGCTAAACCATGCCGGTGATACCGGTACAGACCTGACTGTAATTTTAAATGACAATGAAATGTCCATTTCTCAGAATGTGGGCGGTTTAGCCGCGTATCTGGGCCGGCTGCGCACCGACCCCAAGTATTTTCGTCTCAAAGAAGATGTGGAATTAATAGTAAAGCGCATTCCCCATATCGGCGGCAAAGTACTTAGTTCGGTGGACCGGGTAAAAGACGCGGTCAAGTCACTGATTGTTCCCGGCATGCTGTTTGAGGAGCTGGGCTTTACCTACCTGGGACCGGTAAACGGCCATCAGGTGGAGCCGTTGCTGGGCGTTTTGCGGGGAGCCAAAAAAATTAAAGGGCCTGTCCTGATCCATGTTCTGACTAAAAAAGGCAAAGGTTTTGAGGAGGCGGAATGCAAACCCGATGTTTACCACGGTATCGGTCCCTTTAATCCAGAGTGCCCTCCGGTGGTCAGCAAACAAAACAAGGTGCCTACATATACGGAAATAGTCAGTAAGACCTTGGTAAATGCGGCCAAAAAGAACGATAAAGTGGTGGCCATTACCGCAGCCATGGCTTCGGGAACGGGTCTGGATTGTTTTGAAAAAGAATTTCCCAGCCGGTTCTTTGATGTGGGTATTGCCGAACAGCATGCGGTAACCTTTGCCGCAGGTTTGGCCAAACGGGGTTTCCACCCGGTGGCAGCCATCTATTCCACCTTCCTGCAGCGGGCCTACGACCAGGTGCTCCATGATGTGTGCATTCAGAATCTGCCGGTGCTTTTTGCCCTGGATCGGGCCGGTATCGTGGGGGAAGACGGAGAGACCCACAACGGCTTGTTCGATTTGAGCTATCTGCGCCATATGCCCAATATGGCGGTGATTGTGCCGCGGGATGAAGATATGCTGCAGCATGCCCTGACCACGGGCCTTAAACATCAGGGACCGGTGGCCGTCCGTTACCCCCGGGGTAAGGGAGAAGGGGTGAAGCTGAAAAAACCAAAGGCTCTGTCCTGGGGTCGCGGTGAGGAAATTCGCCAAGGCCGCGATTTGCAAATTCTGGCGGTGGGCCCCTTTGTGTATACCGCCCTGGCCGCTGCGGAAAAACTGGAAAAGCGGGGTTTGTCGGTGGGCGTAATTGACCCGGTCTTTGTCAAGCCTCTGGATGCGGAACTAATTACCCGGGCGGCAATGTCTGCCCGGTATGGCCTGGTCACTCTGGAGGAACATGTGCTGGCCGGCGGGTTTGGTTCGGCGGTCTTGGAATTTTTGGAAGCAAACGGTATCTCTGATGTGACGGTAAAAAGGTTGGGAATTCCCGATCGTTTTGTGGAGCAGGGTAAAAGGGACACACTGCTTGAAGAACTCCGGCTAACGCCGGAACATATTGCCGCCGTCTGTTTGGAAATGACGGGGGCCAGGGAGCAGGAAATGCCATGGGTACAGAGCGTAAGCGAATAGATGTTTACCTGACGGATGCGGGGCTGTTTCCCAGCCGTTCAGCAGCAAGGGCTGCAGTTATGGCGGGCCTGGTCACTGTGGACGGACAGAGGGTGGATAAGCCGGGCACTGCGGTGTCGGTGGATGCGGCGGTGGATGTCCGGGAGTTGCCCCGCTATGTTTCCCGGGGCGGGCTTAAACTGGAAAAGGCGCTCCGGGATTTTCAGGTGGACGTAAAGGGCCGGGTGGTAATGGATGTGGGCGCGTCCACCGGCGGCTTTACCGATTGTCTGCTGCAGCACGGTGCGGCTAAAGTTTACAGTGTGGATGTGGGCTACGGACAGCTGGACTGGAAGTTGCGTCAGGACAGCCGGGTGGTCTCCATGGAGCGCACCAATATTCGTAAGCTTCAGCCACAAGATTTGCCGGAGGCACCGGATTTTGCCAGCGTCGATGTTTCTTTTATTTCTTTGACGCTGGTTTTGCCTGTTCTGAAAAACTTAGGGATAAGAGAAATTGTTACCCTGGTGAAACCGCAGTTTGAAGTGGGTAAGGGCCGGGTTGGCAAAAAAGGTGTGGTGCGAGACGCCAAGGATCATCAGGAAGTGCTGGAGAAAGTAGCACAGGCTGCAGAGCAGTTGGGTTATGCGGTGCTGAATGCGGCCTGGTCACCGATTCGGGGGCCGGAGGGCAATATTGAATATCTTTTGCATTTACATTGCCAGGGAGCAGGTAAAGAAATAGATTTTGCCTCTCTGGTGGCCCAGGCTCAGCAAAGCTTTACAGAAAAAGGAGACGCTGCCGGCGCTGACGAATAATAACTGTCGGGCAGGTGAAACCGTGGAAGTAAGAGATTGGATTATTTTAGCACTGATCATTTTGTTTTCCCTCATTTATTGGTATCGGGGCCGTTCACGAAGAATAGCCGGCGAGAAGCCGGCTAAAACCAATGCCAAAGTGCGGGCTATGTTGGAAGAGGCGGGTTATGAGATTGTCAAAGCTAAACCCACCGTTAAAGTCCGCATGGACATTGATGACAAACAGCACCCGTTTGAGTTAAAAAGTGATTACCTGGTAACCAAAAACGGGCGCAAATACCTGGTGCGCATCAGACGTGACGGCAAACAGGCTCGTTTTCAGTCTAAAATGTGGCGCAGTTCATTAATTCGGGATGTATTGGCGTTTCAGACCGCCGGTATCCTGATTCTAAACACGGAGAAGGAAACTTTGCATCAGATCCGTTTCCGAATCTGAAGGGATGGTGGGTATGAAAGGAATAGGCATTGTTCCCAACTGGAAAAAAAGGCGGGAAGTGGAAGCGATAATAACCCGCATAGTAACCTTTTGCCAACAGCGCAATATTCAGCTTTTTTTGCCGCAGTCCGATGAGCTGGTAGCGCAGGAGGGAGTGGAAGTGCTGCCCCTGGAATCATTTGTGGGCAAGGCTGATGTGGTTATTGTGCTGGGAGGTGACGGAACCATCCTGCGGGTGGCACGACAGTTCTCCGGCTCCCATCTGCCCATCCTGGGCGTGAACCTGGGACAGATGGGCTTTATGGCTGAAGTGGAGCCCCCCATGCTGGAAACATCTTTGCAAAAGCTTTTGGACGGCCATTATAAAGTGCGGCATCGTCTGATGCTCTCCTGCCGTGTCTTCAGGCAGGACCGCCCCGTGGCTGAGTATACCGCATTAAATGATGTGGTTATTTCCAAAGGCCCGTTTTCCCGCATAGTTTATGCCGATACATATGTAAACGATAAGCATCTGGAGACATACCCCAGTGACGGACTCATTGTTTCTACCCCCACCGGTTCCACCGGCTATTCACTTTCCGCCGGTGGCCCCATCGTCAATCCCGCACTGGATGTGATGATTATTACGCCTATTTGTCCGCACCTTCTGCATCATCGTTCAGTAATTGTGTCCAGCAGTGAACGGGTCTCTATCCGTACGCTGACGCGCAAGGATGAGGTGATTCTTACGGTGGACGGCCAGGTAGGATTTTCTCTGCAGGATGAAGACGTGGTGCATGTAACCAGAGCACCGCTGACCACACCCATAATTCAGCTGCAGGGTTCTGATTTTTACACGCTGATGCATAGTAAACTAAATAAAGTCATTCAGCGGGAGCCGGAAAGGGTGTAAGCAATGCTACGTTTGTTAGAGGTGCAGAATCTGGCCCTCATCGACAATTTAGCGTTTTACCCCGGCAAAGGTTTAAACGTCATTACCGGGGAGACCGGTGCGGGTAAATCCATGCTTTTGGGTGCTGTCAGCCTGCTCTTAGGTGAGCGGGCCACCAGTGAAGCCATCCGCTCCGGACAGGAAGCGGCGGTTATGCAAGCTGTTTTTACACCACCGCCGGAGATTCTGGCGGCCCACGATTTGACCGCTGAGGAAGAGGGGCTTTCCCTGTGCCGGGAAATCCGCCGCGACGGGCCCAATATCTGTCGTATCAACGGGCGTGTCCAGCCGCTGGCGGCCATGAGCGCAGCGGGACGGGCACTGGTGGATCTGCACGGCCAAAACCGTCAGCAGTCCCTGTTGGATCCGGAAACGCAGCGTGAACTGTTGGATTCATTTGGCGGAGAAGCCCTGGCAAAAGAGGCGGCAGAGGTGCGCCGGCAGTACGGGCGGCTTGCCGAATTAAACAAACTTGTGACTTCTTTGGGCTCCGATGACGCCAGCCTGGCCCGGGAGGCAGATTTTTTGCAGTTTCAACTGACTGAAATAGAAGAAGCTGCACTTTCTGTGGAGGAAGAAGAGGAATTAACCCTTGATTTTCAGCGCCTGACCCATGCCCGCACACTGCTGGAAAAAACCGCTTCCCTGTACAGTGAATTGTATGAAGGAGCCATGGAAGGGGCTGTGGTGGACCGGCTGGGCGCGGTGGAAAAAGAACTGGCCTCGGCGGCCTCCCTTGACGAATCCCTCTCAGATATCCTGGACAATGTGGCTTCTGCCACCCAGCAATTAACGGAAGCGGCGCGGGAATTACGCGCCTACCATGATTCCATTTCCTTAGACGATGCCCGGCTGCAAGAGGTAACCCAGCGGCTGGAAACATATAAAAAAATCACAAAAAAATACGGCCCCACGGTGGATGATGTGCTGGCGCTGGCCGCAAAGCTGAGCGAAGAGCTGCAAACTTTCCAGGCCCGCGGTGAAAAGCTGGCCGAAGCTGAACGTGAAGCGGCGGCTGCCAGTGCTTCTCTGGAAAAAAAAGCCGCGAAGCTCTCTGTGCTGCGGCAAAAAGCGGCAGCACAGCTGTCTGCTAAAATAAATGAAGCTCTGCAGAGTTTGGCTCTGCCCGGTGCACAATTTGCCATCACCGTGGAGCCGGGAGAAAAGTGTGGCCCCACAGGGTGTGACAAGGTGGAGTTTATTTTTGCCGCCAATCCCGGTGAACCACAGCGTGCTTTGGCAAAAACCGCCTCCGGTGGTGAAATCTCCCGGGTGATGCTGGCCATCAAAAGCGTTTTGGCCCAGCAGGATTTGGTGCCCACGCTGATTTTTGATGAAATAGATGCGGGAATCGGTGGACTGACCATCCGCAGTGTGGCTGATAAGCTGTGGCAGTTAGCCCAACACAGGCAGGTCATTTGCGTTACTCACCAACCGCTCATTGCAGCAGCGGCCGATCATCATTTTACCATTTATAAAGAAGCGTCCGGCAAGCGAACGGTGACCAGGCTGCGCAAACTGGAGCATGAACAGCGTGAAAATGAACTGTCCCGCATGCTTGGCGGAGAAGAAGGCGTGGCTTTGCAGCATGCCAAAGAGCTTTTAAATAAAAATAAAAAATAAAAATAAATAAATTAACAGGTATAAAAACCGTTTGGCTAAAGCCAGGCGGTTTTTTTTTTTTTGCTGTAAAAGCAGGCAGATGATGCTTGTGAATTATGTAAACTGGCTCGTATAAAACAATTTGCATGAGGTTATCTTAAAACTACATTCAACTTCAAAATTCTTTGGAGGTGATTCTCCCACTGCACCAGGATAAGGAGTGATAAATGAGTGAAAAGCCGCTACAGCAGAACAAAGCTCGTTTTAGGATTTTTCGGGTTGTTGCTGCTTTTGGCAACAGCTTTTCCATGGAGAATCTGGGTAAATTTACAGAACGACTTGCGCATTTTGGAAGGCGAAAAACATTATGTAAACATCGCTTCTCCACTCTCCGTTCATGTTAAGGGCGATCAGGAAGGGGTCCTCTCGTTAAATGGCTCTCCCGTTTCCAGTGAAGCCAGTAAACTAAGCCTGCGCTCTCCAATTTCCTTTTCAGGACAGGGTTTAGGGTCTGTGAATCTGGAATTTCGCCTCTTTGGGGTAATTCCTCTGCGACAGCTTACCGTTAATGTGCTGCCGGAGCAAAAGCTGATTCCCGGCGGCCATTCCATCGGCATCAAGCTGCACAGCGACGGTGTGTTGGTGGTGGGCCATCATTTGGTCAACGGCGAAAACGGCTCCACATCACCGGCCAATGAAGCAGGCATTGAAAAAGGCGATGTAATTTTGGCCATCGACGGCACAAAGCTTGAGGATGCCAATCAGGTGGCAGAAATCATTGCCCGGCGCGGCACCGCCGGTAATCCGTTCCAGTTTACCATTAAACGGGACGGGCAAAAGGTGGAAAAAGAGGTCGATGCGGTGCTTTGCCGCGATACCGGCCGGCCACGCATCGGATTATATGTCAGGGATTCGGCTGCCGGAGTGGGAACGCTGACATTTTATTGTCCCCAAACCAAACGTTACGGAGCTCTGGGCCATGTCATTACCGATGTGGACACCAATCAGCCCATTGAAGTAAAAGACGGCAGAATAGTTAATGCCAACATTGTAGACATTAAACAGGCCAGAAGAGGTTATCCCGGTGAAAAAACCGGCATTTTCCAGGAAAGTAAGGACATAGCGGGTAACATTACCAAAAACAACACCTTTGGGATTTTTGGTAGCTTTACCAGTTTGAACAATCCATCCGGAGTTGAGCATCAACCGCTGCCCATGGCGCTGATGTCACAGGTGGAAACAGGGCCGGCGGAAATCCTCACCGTGGTGGAAGGCCAGGAAATTGAACGCTTTGACATAGAAATTCAGAGAGTATATACACAATCACGTCCCGGCGATAAAGGAATGGTCATCCGCATCACAGATGAACGATTGCTAGACGCCACAGGAGGCATTGTCCAGGGCATGAGCGGAAGCCCCATTATTCAAAACGGCCGGCTGGTGGGCGCAGTAACCCATGTTTTTGTAAATGATCCGACTCGAGGCTACGGGATTTTCATCGAATGGATGGTCATGGAATCCGGAATTCTCGATGAACAGGGCGATTTAAGCACCACCGCCCTAGACTTTGAAATAGCGATGTAAACAGCAAAAACACCCTATCTTGGGTGTTTTTTTTACATATTGCAGTCCAAACATACAAAATAGCAAGATTGTTGATATTGAAAAATCGGAAGCACCAATTATACAATGATATTCTTGTTCTGTACTGTAGGCGCCCATACCCCGGACATTAAGGGTTTATCATAAAAAACAAGACAAATGATTATTGAAGGAAATTTAATACTAAATATGGAAACATACACTTAGATAACAGGTTTGAGAATAACAATGCTTCTTAGCCTCTTGTTAAGGGCTCCAAACTTCTTCGTTCTAGTAAATAATGATATTTTTCTTGAGCTTTTTTCTCATGATAATTATGCAACGTTGAATGGCAACTATTATGAGATACCTCAAAATATTATCTTAGAAATAAAAAAATCATTTGATATTTAATTATCAAGGAGCGATAACATGAAAAGGCTGTTATGGTTACTGATTTCTATAGCTATAAGTTTGACATTATTTTCAGGATGCGGTGATTCAGCTAATATAACTAACTGGGAACCTACAACTTATGAAGTCGTGAATAACTTTGACGGCGTTACTATGGTCGTCAAAGAAGAAACGATTTCATCTACGGGGCTTACGGTAGAATTTAAGAATAGCTCTGATAGTGAAGGCTTATTTGGCGAGTATTTTTCTCTGGAAAAGAGGATTAACGAAGGATGGTATCAGGTTCCAAGAACATATGACGAATATTTAGTTCCTGATATTGGATATCCTTTAACCCCAAGAGGCACTCGGGAGTTATTAGTCGATTGGGAATGGCTATATGGAAGTCTGGACACAGGTGAATATCGTATAGTAAAAGATATTTCAGAAGTTAGAGGTCCAGGGGATTCTGATAAGTACTATTTGGCTGCTGAGTTTACAGTTCATTAAAACGAACAAAAATATGCAAAACAAAAAAAAGAGCACTTATAATCTAACGGGTCCCGTTCCTTTCTAGAATTTCAATTTGCACCACAAGACAATGCCTCTTTAAGAAAGTGCATTGTTTTGTGTGTTATAACAGCAAAGCGGACTTCCATATCATGAGGAAGTCCGCTAAAATGGGTTGCCAAAAGCTGTGTGGATAGTGTCAATTGACAACCCAATTGGCACTCCTTTTTTATAGTGGTTTTCTTATACTTATTCAGATGTTTGCGGCCCGTAACAATCTCAGGTGTAATGAACAAAAGTACTACAAAACGGACCTTAGAATGCCCCCTAATTTCTAATGCATTTATCTTTGAATAAATCTAAATTTTTCAAACAAGTGAGATGTAAAAACAATATGGAATTTTTAATATTATTACCTGCATGGGTTGCCGTTACTATTAAGGTTATGCTTAGCGGAAAATCCAGACTACGCCTTTTTCTTATCATAACATGGTTACTTTATTTTGCAGTGCCATTTATTTCGTTGTCACTTTAGTGAGAGCGAAGGCGGGAGATGAATTGCCTCCCTTTTACCTCTCAATAAATACTTGCCTTCCGAACAATTGTTTGGTATAATTTAGTCACAAACAAATGTTCGCAAATAGTCGAGGAGAAAAGCGATGATAAAAGCTTTCAAGTATCGCCTCTATCCTAATAAAGAGCAAGATGTATTACTGCAAAAAACATTTGGTTGTGTGCGTTTTATCTACAACCAGATGCTTGCAAACCGCATGGCCGTCTATGAGCAGTACAGAGATAATAAAGAAGCTCTAAAACAACAAAAATATGCCCTGCCTGCAGATTATAAAAAGGAGTATCCCTGGCTGAAAGAAGTAGACAGTCTGGCACTGGCTAACGCTCAACTCAATCTAAATGCAGCCTATAGAAACTTTTATCGAGATCCCGCAATAGGATTTCCAAACTTCAAAAGCAAACACAGAAGCAAAAAATCATACACAACAAACAATCAAAGGGGTACAATTCGATTGATTGACAGTAAAACAATACGACTGCCAAAACTAAAAAATGTCCATATCAAACTCCACCGGCAGTTACCAAAAAATGCAGCAATAAAATCGGCAACGATTAGTCAAAAGGCAACAGGAAAGTATGAAATCTCTATTCTAGTTGAGTGGGAAGCGGTAATTAAGCCAATTACCCCTACAATAGAATCAACGATAGGTTTGGACTATTCTTCTAGATCACTGTTTGTCGATAGCCAAGCAAGCAGTCCGGAATATCCAAAATTCTATCGTCTGGCAGAAGCCAGATTAAAAAAAGAACAGCGTAAATTATCAAGAAGAAAAAAGGGCAGCAAAAACAGAGAAAAGCAACGACAAATTGTAGCCAAACTTCATGAAAAAGTAGTAAACCAGCGCAAAGACTTCCTGCATAACGTATCCAGAAAAATTGCAAACAATTTTGACGCAGTTGTAATTGAAGATCTGAACTTACAAAACATGGCTCAGGGATTAAACCTGGCAAAATCAACAAACGACAACGGGTTTGGCATGCTGAAACGATTTCTGCAATATAAGCTGGCAGAGCAGGGCAAACAACTGATAACCATAGATAAATGGTACCCTTCAAGTAAGCTTTGCCATTGTTGCGGAGAAAAAAATAACCAGTTATCTCTAAGTGAACGGACATGGACATGCCAACGATGTGAAACCACCTTAGATCGAGACGTAAACGCGGCCATCAATATAAAGCTTGAAGGATGCAGAATACTTGGTATTGCCTAGTGTTATAAGAACCGTTGGGCGAACGGGGATAGCTTGGTAATTATATCAGCACTAGCTGATACGTCCCAAGAAGCCCCCACCTCTTACAGGTGGTGGGAGTACGTCACATAAAAACACGTCTTCTGTAAAGGCGTGTTTTTTTTCATAAATCTGAGAAAGTCTAGAGGATATCCTGACACAATGTCGAATAATTCATACTTAGAAGTATGGTGCTTTTTACCAAAGTTAGGAGGATGAAAGGGAATGCTAAAAGTATTTGTGGCTGATGACAACCGAGAATTCAGCGACTTACTCGTTGAGTATCTGGAACAACAACCTGACATTGACATCGTGGGGAAGGCTTATAATGGTAAGGAGACAATGGAATTAATCGCCGACAATCCCCCGGATGTTTTACTGCTTGACATCATTATGCCCCATCTTGACGGACTTGGCGTGCTGGAACAGATTGGTTCAATGGATGCCCGCCCCAAAGTAATCATGTTAACCGCCTTCGGCCAGGAGGACATTACCCGTAAAGCGGTGGAGTTAGGCGCCTCGTACTACATATTGAAGCCCTTTAATATGGACGTACTGGTGGAAAGAATTCGCCTGCTGGGTAACGGTCAGGCTCCCGCACCTTCTGTATCCACCCTGTCGCGTCCCGTCAAACGCAGCAGCCTGGAGTCCGATGTGACAAACATTATTCATGAAATCGGCATTCCCGCCCATATTAAAGGATATCATTATTTACGGGAAGCAATTATGATGGTGGTGGAAGAAGTGGATCTGTTGGGCTCTGTTACCAAGATTCTCTACCCACGCATCGCAGAAAAATACGACACCACCAGTTCCCGGGTGGAGCGCGCCATTCGCCATGCCATTGAAGTGGCCTGGTCCCGCAATAACATTGAAACCATTAAGAAGTTCTTCGGCTACACCATTAATACCGAGCGTGGCAAGCCCACCAATTCCGAATTCATCGCCCTGGTAGCCGACAGACTCCGCCTTTACGGCAAAAGCGTACAGCACTAATCCTCAGCATACCAAGCTCAAAAGAATATAAGCAAATGAAGTGGGATAAGTGGGACAGTTGACCTGTCCCCTTGTCCCACTTTTTGGGACAGAGGGACAGGTTCTCTGTCCCATTTTTATTTGAGACAAAGGGGATCCTCTGCGAGGACAGGTAGGTTTTTTGTCTCATTTTTTTATTTGTGGGAAAAGGGTTTAAATAGAAACGGGAGTTACATACTAAGAAAAAGAGTTTAGCGGTAAAAGGGGCTTTTTGTGGTATGACAAGGATTTTCGGTCCGGCCAAAAAAGGAAAAAAAACCAAGAAGCTGGTGGATGAGCTGGTGGCGGGGGATATTGCCGTTATTGCTCATCGTGATTTGGATGAGTTGGCTGCGGAATCGCTTTGTGCCAGGAAAGTCAAAGCGGTTATTAATGCCGATTCTTCCATGACGGGACGTTACCCCAATAATGGCCCGGCCAAATTGGCGGCGGCCAAGATTTTTCATTTGGACCAGCTGGGAGAAGAGTTTTTTGAAAAAGTCGGGGATAATGACCGGCTCACTGTCCGGGAGGACGGAATATGGCGTGGTTCTGAATTTTTGGGCCGCGGTCGCGTGGTGGATGCAGCTTTGATAAAAGAGCAGATGAGGGTTGCTGAAGAGAACCTGACCCAAATGCTGGACTCTTTTGTGCAAAATACGCTGGACTATGCCTTAAAGGAGAAGGAATTGATTCTGGGCAACCTGGAGTTGCCCAGGCTAAAGACGGATTTTGCGGACCGACACGTGTTGGTGGTGGTGCGGGGCCAGTCCTACAGGGAAGACCTGGAAGCGGTGAAGCATTATATTGATGAGGTGCGGCCGGTGCTGGTGGGAGTGGACGGCGGGGCCGATGCACTTTTGGAGTATGGTTACACACCGGACTTGGTGGTGGGCGATATGGACAGCATCAGTGACCAGGCCCTTAAAAAAGCGCGGGAGCTGGTGGTTCATGCTTACAGAGACGGCCGTGCTCCCGGTATGGAGCGCATCCGCAGCCTGGATTTGGCGGCCACCACTGTGCAGGCCCCCGGGACCAGTGAAGATATAGCTTTTTTGTTGGCCTATGAGTGGGGAGCCAAGCTCATTGCCGCCATCGGTACCCATTCCAATATGATTGATTTTCTGGAAAAGGGGCGTAAAGGGATGGCCAGCACTTTTTTGGTGCGTCTGAAGGTGGGCAACCGTCTGGTGGATGCCCGTGGCGTGAGCCAGCTGTACCGCAGCCGTGTTTCCGGCCGTTCCCTGGTATTGTTGACTTTGGCCGCCGGTATCCCGGCAGTGGCATTGGCGCTGGCCAATCCCACGGTGCGCCATATTTTCGGCCTGATTGCCATGCGTCTCAGACTGGTAGGGCTTTAAGGAGGGTGCTATGTTTCGTTTCAGAGATCATATCATATCCCTGGTGGCGGTTTTTTTGGCCCTGGGGTTGGGTATATTAATCGGCACCGGATTAAGCGACGATATGCTGGTGACTCAGCAGCGTCTGCTCATCGAACAAATGGCCCGGGATCAAAGAAGCCTGCGGGAACAGGCCCAGGCCATGGAAGCCAAGGTACAGTCCCTGACCCGGGATTTGTATTGGTGGGAAAAGTATCAGGAAGCGCTCTACCCCAATGTGGTCAGCGGTCTGCTTAGGGATAAACCGGTATCTGTTATTTATCATGGTACCAATCTGCCGCAGGATGTGCTGGGAGTGCTTCGGGATGCGGAAGCGGATGTCTGCAGTATAATCCGGGTGGAGGGCCAAGAGGAGCTGGCCTATGCTGAGGGTCTGGGGCTGGCTTTGGCCATGTCTTTGACTGAGGGTAATAAACACGATAAATTGGATTCATATTTGGCAGAGGGGCGAATTTTTCTGGAGTACTATTCCCCCAATCCACCCCAGGCCGTAATTTTGATGCTGGGTGAGCAGGAGATGGTGGAAAAGCGCTTGCTGGAGGAAATGATTGAGACATTTAATCATGAACAGGTAACTTTGGTGGGTTTGGAATACAGCGAGGTGGAAGATTCGGTTTTAGAGAGTTTAAAGGAAGCGGGTCTTTCCACCGTTGATAATGTGGATACGGTTTTTGGCCAGTTTTCGCTGTTATCGGTGCTGCGCGGCAGTGCCGGCAACTATGGAATTAAATCAGCGGCGGATCAGTTTATCGCCGATTACTGAGGTGCAGATGATGCAAGTAACCGCCATTATTCCGGCCTTTAACGAGGCAGACCGCATTGCAGAAACCATTGGCGCGCTAAAGTCCATAGAGCAGATTGCCCAAATTGTTGTGGTGGATGACGCGTCAGAGGATAATACGGCAGAATGTGCCCATGGCGCCGGTGCCGATATTGTGCTGCGGCTAAAGCAAAACGGCGGGAAAGGCAATGCGCTGGCCCAGGGGGTGCAGGTGGCCCAGGGTGAAGTGCTGTGTTTTGTGGATGCAGACTTAGGCGGCTCGGCCAAAGAGTTTGGCAAATTAATGGGGCCGGTGCTGGCCGATGAGGCGGATATGGTGGTGGCTCAGTTTCCCCGTTCATTACGGCCGGGAGGTGTGGGCCTGGTAAAGAAGCTGGCTTCTTTTGGTATCAACCGGTTGTCGGGCTATCGTCCCGCAGCTCCTCTTTCCGGTCAGCGGGTGTTGAAGCGGGCTGTCTGGGAACAGGCCAAATACGGACTGGACGGATTTGGCGTGGAGGTGGGGCTCACGGTCCAGTGCGTGCAAAACGGGTTTAGGGTAAAGGAAGTGCCGGTGGTTATGACCCACCGGGAAACGGGCCGTGATTTGCAGGGTTTTAAGCACCGGGGCCGGCAGTTTATCCAGGTTTCCCGAACTTTGTGCCGTCTGTGGCTCAGGCAGCGGGTGAAAATCGGATGATACTTTTTTTCTATCTTGTCATTACTCTGGCCGCCACTGTATTGCTTTTGCCGGTGTGGGCGGATATGCTGCGGCTGGCCGGGCATCTGGAGACAAATTTTCGCGGGCGTCCCATTCCGCAGAGCATGGGTGGTATTTTTCTGCCGGTATTTTTAATTGCCGCCGGATGGGCCCGCTGGGCAGAGTTGGTTTCTGCCGACTTTGTGGACAGAAGCCTGATTGTGGTTTTAGGCCTGGGAATTCTGGGACTCTTGGATGATGTTTGGGGAGACGGCAGCAGTAAAGGGTTTGGCGGACATTTTCGCCGCCTGGTGTTTAACGGCGAGATAACCACCGGCCTGATTAAAGCGGTACTGGGTTTTGTGGTGGCGCTGTGGGCTGTAACCGGTTTGCCGGGATTTTTTCTCCTGGTCTTTTTACGGGCCGCCATTGTAGCCCTTTCCGCAAATTTGTTAAACCTGCTGGATTTGCGGCCGGGTCGCTCCCTGAAGGGTTTTTTTCTTTTAGCATTTGTTTATATGGTGTTGGTTCCAGCAGAGGCGGGAGTCTTGCTTTTGCTTCCCCTGCTTTTGGCCGCCTTTGTTTATTTACCCTGGGATTTGTCGGGAAGAGGTATGATGGGTGATGTGGGTGCCAATGCTTTAGGGGGGATGCTGGGCCTGGTGGTGGTGCTCACCGCACCGTCCTGGATTCAGGCACTTTATTTCCTGCTGTTGGTACTGGCCCACCTGCTGGCGGAACGGCTCTCCTTTACCCGGATAATTGCTGCCAACCCGTTTTTGAGCTTTTTAGACAATTTGGGACGCCAACAATGGGAAAAATAGCTTTTAGAGGAGGAAAAGCTATTTTTTTGCAGAAAGATAAAGGAGGTGCGGCATGTTTGCGAGAAATGTGGCCGAAGTTCTGCAGGTTAAAAAGCAGCTTCCTCAGTCTGAGGAGCTGGAGGTATCTGTGGAGGGAAAAACCTGTAGAGCCATTAACTATCCGGCGCTGACCGGGTCGGTTTCAACCGGGGACCGGGTGGTGCTAAACACCACGGCGGTGGATTTGGGGCTGGGCAGCGGCGGATATCACTTTGTTTATTATAATCTCACCAACACAGACCAGCCTGCTCACGGCGAGGGCCATATTATGAAACTGCGCTACACGCCGCTGCAGGTTTGCGTTCAGTCGGTGGAGGAACCGGCGTCACCGCATCATGAGGTGATGGCCCGGGCAACAACGCTTGCCGGCATGCCGGTGGCGGTGGCCGAACTGCACAGTATGCTGGCGCCTTTGGTTATAACCATAAAAAAAGAAAACCCGGATTTGCGCCTTGCCTATCTGATGACAGACGGTGGGGCACTGCCGGCTTTCTTTAGTAAAACCATACATATTTTACAAACAAAAGAGCTTATTTGCGGAACAGTTACCGCCGGACATGCTTTTGGCGGCGACCTGGAAGCTGTTAACGTCCACAGCGGCCTGTTGGCTGCCCGGCATGTGCTAAAAGCAGATGCCGCCATTGTGTGCATGGGTCCCGGTGTGGCGGGGACGGCCACGCCCTATGGTTTCAGCGGCCTGGAAGCGGGGGAGAATATTAACCGGGTCCATTCTCTGGCAGGCCGGGCGGTGGCGGTGCCGCGCATCAGTTTTGCCGATGCCCGCCGGCGCCATCAGGGTTTTTCCCATCATACGCTGACCGCCCTGACTAAGGCTGCCCTGGTTTCCGCAGATTTGCCCCTGCCTCGCTTTAAGGGGGAGGACGAAGCATTAATCAACAATCAGCTTGAGATGTCTGGACTACAGGAAAAGCACCGGGTAGTCCGTTATGAAAATTTGTCACTGGATCATCTGGCAGCTGATGAAAAATTATGCTCCACCATGGGGCGCTCTCTCCATGAGGATCCGGGATTCTTTCTTACGGTATGTGCCGCCGGATATCATCTGGCAAAATTGGCCGGGCCGGTATTTAGTGGAGCCGGGACTGGATAAACTGGCGCAGCGTGATGTCGGCAGGTAAGTTGCGCAGAAAAAAGCGCAGCTCCCGGATGGTTCCGGTAAAGATAAAACGGTCCTTTTTAGTGATAATTTGCATGGTGTCCTCCTGATTATCGGACAGGCATGGCATGTCCTTAATTGTTCTATAGTATATGTTTTATTGGTAAATTTATGCATGGGAGGCTGTTCATGGAGAAGACTACCGCAACAAAACGCATTTATTCCGGCAAAATAATCAATGTCCGAGTGGACGATGTAGAACTGCAGGATGGTTCCATGTCCAAACGGGAAGTGGTGGAACATCCGGGCGCGGTGGCCATCCTGGCGGTCACCGATAACCGGGAAGCATTTTTTGTCCGCCAGTACAGAAAGCCCATTGAAAAAGAACTGCTGGAAATTCCGGCGGGAAAGCTGGATGAGGGGGAAAGCCCCCAGTCCTGTGCGGCCCGCGAGCTGGCAGAAGAGGTGGGTATGGCGGCAGATGAGCTGCGGCAAATTTCCTTTCATTATTCGTCTCCCGGTTTTGCCTCGGAGAAGATGTATGTTTTTTTGGCCACCGGTTTAAAGAAGGTTGATGTGGCCAGGCCCGAAGGGGAGTTTCTGGAGGCTTTTCGCCTTCCTCTGGCCGAAGCTGTGTCCATGGCCAGAAACGGCGACATCGAAGACAGCAAGACGCTGGTAGCCCTTTTGCTGGCGGCAGGTATTTTCAACCTCTAATACATACGTATAAACGGCACTTCTCCCGCATAGACTGTCCCGAATGGACAAGGAGGGAGACACGTGCTGCGGAATCTGCGCCAAACTATTGAAAGCCATGTGCGGGAACAGGTCGGTATTTATCTGGTGGTGTTGTTGGTTTTTACACTGGGTATTGTGGCCGGCTCGCTCTCGGTTCGCCTGCTGGGTGAGGGGCAGGTTATGGAGTTAAACGATTATTTCTATGGTTTTGTTGATTATTTAACGGAACAGCATCCCATTGATCAGATGCAGGTCCTGCAGCGTTCACTGCTCTACAACGGCCAGATTGTGCTGGCCCTCTGGCTCTTGGGTAACCTGTTTTTCGGGTTTATTTTCGCCCTGGGGATTATCTTTTACCGGGGCTTTACCATCGGTTTTACCGTGGGTTTTTTGGCGGAGCAAAATGCCATGCGCGGCATTATCTTCTCTTTGGGCTCTGTTTTGCCGCAAAACCTTATATATGTTCCGGCAACCATCTTTGCCGGTGTGTTTGCCGTTTCATTGTCGCTGCTGTTATTTAAGCGGCGGGTGAGCAAAAAAAACTTTCCTTATGGTACTTACTTTTTTCAGTATACAATGGCCATGCTAATCATTGCCCTGGCTTTTCTGGCCGGAAGCCTGGTGGAGACCACCATTACTCCGGTGTTTATGCGGGCGGTGGTTTCAGTGTTATAACCCACATGAACTACTAAAGGGGGGACCCAGATGATTATAGGGGTGCCAAAAGAAATCAAAGAAGACGAAAAGCGAGTATCCCTTGTCCCGTCCGGTGTACAAATGCTGACCCAAAGCGGACACCGTGTCCTGGTGGAAAATGACGCGGGAGTTGGCGCCGGCTTTTCCGATGAGGAATACAGGCAGGCGGGAGCTGAAATTTTTGAAAGCGGACAAGCCCTCTGGCAAGAGGCACAGATGATTGTCAAGGTAAAAGAGCCGCTGCCCGGCGAGTACCAGCTGATCCAGGACGGTCAGATTATTTTAACTTTCCTGCATCTGGCTGCGGTGCCTCAGCTGGCCCGGGTGCTGGCGGAGAAAAAAGCGGTGGCGGTGGCTTATGAGACCATTGAGGGCCCCAACCGTTCGCTGCCCTTGCTGGAGCCCATGAGTGAGATTGCCGGCCGCATGGCAACCCAAATCGGTGCCCGCCTTCTGGAGAGTACCTTCGGCGGCCGCGGCGTATTGATGGGCGGGGTGCCCGGCGTGCCGCCGGCTGATGTGGTTATTATCGGCGGCGGAACAGTGGGAGTTACGGCCACCCGGGTAGCCATCGGGATGGGGGCGCAGGTAACCATCCTGGATATCAACAGCCAACGCCTGCGTGAAATATACAGATTGTTTGACGGCCGCATTGTTTCTTTGATGTCAAACAGTTACAGCCTGGAGCGGGTGGTGCAGTATGCAGACCTGCTAATTGGTGCAGTGTTGCTCCCCGGCGGCCGGGCCCCGCGGTTGGTGACGGAGGAGATGGTAAAAACCATGAAGCCCGGTGCAGTTATTATTGATGTGGCCATTGACCAGGGTGGCATCGTTGAGACCATAGACCGGGTTACTACCCACAGCAGCCCCACCTATTCAAAGCATGGCGTGCTTCATTACGCTGTGCCCAACATGCCCGGCGCTGTGCCCCGTACCGCCACTTTTGCCCTGACCAATGTAACCACCGGTTTTGTGCTGGAGTTGGCCAATAAGGGTTATAAGGCCGCTTTTGCGGAAAATGAGATGCTGGCCGCCGGAGCCAATGTGGTTCACGGACACTTCGTCCACCCGGCGGTGGCGGAGGCGGTTAATATGGATTACACTCCTTTGAATCGGGTGCTGCAGCAGTTCTAAAAAAAAACTCCCTCCATACCATTAAGTAGGAGGAGGTTTTGCCGATGATAATAGTGCTGGGGAAAAAAGTTTACCGTCTCGCTGTGGTTATACTCCTGCTGCTATTGCTTTTGCCCCTGATACATTATTATGCACTGCGTGTCATCGAACCGCAGGCGGTGCATTATCAAAAACCACGGGGCGAAGCGCTGAAGGTTTCTGCCGAAACGGAGGAAAACGGGCAGTTAAGCCGTACTATTCCACGATTTTTACAATATGTACATGAATTCTACCAAAACGGGTTATGATTTTTGAGTAAGAAAGGTAGAGAGTAAAGGAGAGCATGAATGGACAGGACGTTAAGGGATTTTATTCATTATTTATCTGTAGAAAAGGGTCTGGCAAAAAACACGCTGGAGTCGTATAACCGTGATTTACGTACATACTATACATATCTGAAACAAAACGGCATCACTTCCCTGGAGGAAACATCCCGCAGCAATATTGTGGGATATTTG
Source organism: Dethiobacter alkaliphilus AHT 1 (assembly GCF_000174415.1). NCBI lineage: Bacteria > Bacillati > Bacillota > Dethiobacteria > Dethiobacterales > Dethiobacteraceae > Dethiobacter > Dethiobacter alkaliphilus. The sequence continues at coordinate 52,448 of NZ_ACJM01000003.1, read as the reverse complement.
CTCAGCCTGCAGAACATGGGCAAGGCGACGTCCACACTCTCCCGCAACATGGCGTCAATCCGCTCTTTTTATAACTATCTGTTTCAGGAAAGGCACTTGGTGGAAAACCCCGCTGCCGAGCTGGAATCTCCCAAGCTGGAGAAAAAGCTGCCGCGGGTACTTACCCCGCAGGAAATGGATCTTTTGCTGGAGCAGCCGGATCAGACACAGGTGACCGGTATTCGTGATAAAGCGATGCTGGAGGTAATTTATGCCACCGGAATCCGTGTTTCTGAGCTAATGTCCCTGGATATCGGCGATGTGAATCTTGATGCCGGCTTTATTCGCTGCCTGGGCAAAGGCTCCAAAGAAAGAATTATCCCTCTGGGGTCGGTGGCCATCCGCAATGTGGGCCGTTACTTAAACGAAGGACGCCCCAAACTGGTCCGTCAGGCCGGTGAAGCCTCCCTGTTTGTTAACCAGCACGGCAACAGGCTGACGCGGCAGGGTTTTTGGAAAATACTTAAAAAATATGCCACCCGGGCCGGAATAACAAAGGAGATAACGCCCCATACCATGCGCCACTCCTTTGCCACCCATCTGTTGGAAAACGGTGCGGATCTACGGTCTGTCCAGGAGATGCTGGGACATGCCGACATCTCCACCACCCAAATCTATACACAGGTGACAAAACATAAATTACGGGATGTGTACGAAAAAAGCCATCCACGGGCATAACCTAGGAGGATTATCGTGACAATCAAACGGGTTTTGTGCATTGTTCTTGACAGTTTAGGCGTGGGGGAACTTCCCGACGCCTCATTTTATGGTGACGCCGGCAGCAACACCTTGGCCCATATTGCCAAGGCCACCGGCGGCTTAAATGTTCCCAGACTGCAGTCTTTTGGGCTGGGGTGCCTAACCGCCGTGGAAGGAGTGCCCTGCATTTCGGATCCGGCGGGAGCATACGGCAAAATGGCAGAGCGCTCCCAAGGAAAAGACACCACCACCGGTCACTGGGAAATGACCGGGATTATCCTGGACAACCCCTTTCCCACTTATGAATCCGGTTTTCCGCCGGAAATTATTGAGCCCTTTGAAGCGGCCATCGGCCGAAAGGTGCTTGGCAATATCAAAGCTTCGGGTACCGAAATAATCCAGTCACTGGGTGAGCAGCATATGGAAACGGGGCGGCCCATTGTTTATACTTCCGCCGACAGCGTTTTTCAGATTGCCGCCCATGAAGATGTGGTGCCGGTGGAGTTGTTGTACAAATGGTGTGCTGCGGCCCGTAATCTTTTGCGGGATGAGCATGCGGTGGGAAGGGTTATCGCCCGTCCGTTTACTGGAAAACCGGGTGACTTTCAGCGCACGCCCAACCGCAAAGACTACTCCGTTAAACCGCCCCAGCCTACCTTGCTGGACAAGCTGGTTTCGGCGGGCCATGAAGTGGTGGGTATCGGGAAAATCCCTGATATCTTTGCCGGACAGGGCATTACCACGTCTTTGCATACCAAAAATAATGATGACGGCATGGCTAAGCTGCAGGAGGCCATGGAACGCTTTGCAACCGGCCTGCTTTTTATAAATCTGGTTGATTTCGACATGGTGTTTGGCCATCGTAACGATGCCACCGGATATGCGCAGGCGCTGGAGCGCTTTGATTCTCAGCTGGGTGATGTGCTGGACAGGATGAGGGCAGATGATGTGCTCTTTATAGTGGCGGATCACGGTTGTGACCCCACATTCCCGCATACCGACCACACCCGGGAGTATGTGCCGCTGTTGGCCTACGGTAAACAGGTGGAGCCCAAAAATTTGGGTATTCGCGCCACATTTGCCGACCTGGGAGCTACGGTGGCGGCACTTTTGGGTGCGGAACCGCTGGAGGCAGGAACGGATTTCAGCGCTGAGATTGGGCTGAAGACGCGGTGAGAGCAGTAGATATAATTTTGCGCAAACGGGACGGGGCTAAATTATCGCCGGAGGAGATCAGCTTTTTTATCCGGCACTACCTGCAGGGCAGCATCGCCGATTACCAGGTTTCTGCGCTGTTAATGGCCATCTACTTTCAGGGAATGGATGCAAAAGAAACGGCGGCGCTGACAGAGGCTTTGGTCAACTCCGGAGAAACACTGGATTTTAGCGGGTTTCTTCGCCCGGTGGGAGATAAGCACTCTACCGGCGGTGTGGGGGATAAGACTACTTTGGTTTTACTGCCGCTGGTGGCGGCAAAAGGCATGACCATGGCAAAAATGTCGGGGCGCGGCTTGGGCCATACCGGCGGCACCATCGATAAGCTGGCCTGTATACCCGGATTTCGCACCGACTTGAGCCGCCGGGAGTTTATGGCGCAAGTCAAAGAACTGGGAGTGGCGGTGATGGGGCAGTCCCCGGAAATGACGCCCGCCGATGGACAGCTTTACGCGCTGCGGGACGTTACCGCCACGGTGGACAGCATTCCCCTCATTGCCTCTTCTGTGATGAGCAAAAAGATAGCCGCCGGCGCCGGCACCATTGTGCTGGATGTAAAGGCGGGCAGCGGCGCTTTTATGCAGGATGCCGAAGAGGCACGGCAGCTGGCAGAGGCCATGGTGGACATCGGTTCGGTACTGGGCCGCAAAACGGTGGCTCTAATCACCGATATGGATCAGCCCCTGGGCCATGCTGTGGGTAATCATCTGGAAGTGGCGGAAGCCATTGAAACGCTACAGGGTCATGGCCCCGCCGACCTCAGGGAGCTTTCCCTGGAGTTGGGTGCGGAGCTTTTGGCCGGCAGCGGTATTATGGAGGACCGTCATCAGGCCAAAAAGAGCCTCCAGGAATCTCTTTCCGACGGCAGCGCTTTGGAAATGTTTCGCCGGTTTGTGACAGCACAGGGCGGAGATGCCGGTGTAGCCGATGATTTAAGCCTGCTGGGCAGCTCGCCCCACCGGCTGACTCTAACTGCTCCGCAGAACGGCTATATTGGGCGGCTGGATGCCCGCACGGTGGGAAATGCCGCCGTTTTATCCGGCGCAGGCCGGGAAAAGAAAGGTGACGACATCGATCTTCTGGCCGGAATCCGGCTCTATAAAAAACGCGGTGAAAAGGTGCAGGCAGGCGAAGTGCTGGCCGAAGTGTCAGGCAGTCACCGGGACAAACTGCAAGCCGCCCTGGAGAAGCTCTCTGATGCTTATAGTTTCTCAGAAAAGCCGCCGGCACCACAATCTCTGATTATCGAGCGGGTTGCCAAATAGAATCGACTAATTTTTAATATACCGCCTACGGGCGGTATATTTTTTTTCTGATGCCGAAAAATACAAAAGATGTAATAACTATTATTAAAGGAGGAATTTCCTTGGAAAAACCCAGGGTTTTGCTTTTGCTGCTTGTCCTGTTGCTAATGGTGGGTGCCGGAACTGCTGCGGCTGCGCCGGAGTTTGAGTTTAGCTCTAAAGCACAACTCTTAATGGATGTGGGCAGCGGAGAAGTTTTATATGAAAACAATATTCATGAACAGCTCTATCCTGCCAGCGTAACAAAAATTATGACCATGCTGCTGGCCATGGAAGCGCTGGAGGAAGGAAAGGTTAAGCCCGACGACTTGGTTCCCGTCAGTGAAGCGGCGGCTGCCCACGGCGGTTCACAGATTTTCCTCTCTCCCGGTGACCGGATTACTTTTGAAGATTTAATGATTGGTATTGGGGTAGGCTCGGCCAATGACGGTTCCTGGGCCATGGCGGAGTTTTTGGCCGGTTCCGCCGACGCCTTTGTGACCCAGATGAATGAGAAGGCGCGGGAGCTGGGCATGAATAATACCAATTTCATGAACCCCCACGGCCTGCATGACGAAAATCACTATACCACAGCTTACGATATTGCCCTGATGTCCCGGGAGCTTCTGCGCTACCCGAAAATTCACGAATGGATTACCATCTGGATGGATGAAGAGTTCCTAAAAGGCAAGATCCAGAAAGAAGAAGGGGTTTATCTGAGCAATGCCAACCGTATTGTCCGCTATTACGATGGTGGTGACGGCCTGAAAACCGGTTTTACCTCTGAGGCGGGAAACTGTGTTTCAGCCACTGCCAAACGCGGTGATACCCGTTTTATGGCAGTAATTCTGGGGGCGCCGGGCCGGCCTGCCCTTTTTGATGAAGCGAAAACGCTGCTTGATTATGGTTTTGCCAACTATAAGTCTGTGCCCATTGCCCAAAAAGGGGAAGTGTTTGGCACAGTTATGGTGGACAAAGGAGTTATTCCGGAGGTGGATATTGTAGCCGGCGATGACCTGTCACTGCTTTTGGAAAAAGCACAGCAGGATGAGGTGGATTTGGAAGTATCATTGCCAACCAGGCTGCCCGCCCCGGTACCGGAAGGCAAGGCGGTGGGTTCTCTGATAGTTAAAACCCCGGAAGGTAACGAGGTGGGCCGACTGCCTCTGGTGCCGGCAGAAGAGGTTTCCCGGGCCAACATCTTCACCTTCTTTGGCCGCTTTATGCACAAATGGGTTAACTTCGGACTCTGATTAAACTTCCAAGAAGCGTGATGGTAGCAGCCATCACGCTTGTTTTTTACCTTAAACTGCCGTGGTGAGACTAAATCACCTGCCTGTCCTCGCAGAGGGTCCCCCTTGTCTCATGTTTATTGATGTAAACGCGGGGAAAGTGGGACAGTTGACCTGTCCCCTTGTCCCACCCTTGTCGCAAATTTATGGAAAGATATGCAGGAGTTGGGTTTTGCATGTAGAATAGTGCAATGTGGAATTAATCGACAAGGGAGGCGCCTGTGTGGACATAAAAATGAAACGGGCAGGCAATACATTGGTGGTGCGGATGACCGGTGAGCTGGATCATCATGCGGTGGACGGCATTCGCGATCGCCTGGATCGCAAGCTTGCCGTTGAGCATATTAAAAATGTGGTTTTTAATTTTTCCGGGGTGCAGTTTATGGACAGCTCCGGTTTGGGCATGGTTTTGGGCCGCTATAAGTTAATCTCGGAGAAGGGCGGCAAAGTCCTGGCCTGCTCCCTGAGCCCCCGGGTGAGCCGTGTATTTGATTTAGCAGGCCTGCAGAGCAGAATTCCTGTATTCGCTTCGGAAGCGGAAGCCCTGAAGAATGTGTAGGGGGGAAACAGATGGATAATTATATGAAACTGGAAATACCCAGTAAATCACAAAACGAAGCCTTTGCCCGGATTACGGTGGCCGCCTTTGCCGCTCAGGCCGACCCCACCATTGATGAAATTTCCGACATTAAAACTGCAGTTTCCGAAGCGGTTACCAATGCGGTGATTCACGGTTATGAAGGCGGCGACGGCACCATTTATGTTACCGCATCACTGGCGGGCAGGCGGCTGGAAGTAACGGTGGTAGACCATGGTGTGGGTATCACCGATTTAGACCAGGCCAGACAGCCTCTCTTTACTTCCAAGCCTGAACTGGACCGCTCCGGCATGGGTTTTACCATCATGGAAAATTTTATGGATGAGTTTACAGTGACGTCGGAAACGGATAAAGGAACCACTGTTTCCATGGTAAAAATCTTCGGCCAGGCAGAGCCGGGCCTTGATGATTAGTGATTGTTATGGCGGAAACCTTTGAGAAACACCTGCCCCTGGTTCATAGCCTGGTCAAACGCTATCAGGGCGAATACGCCGAAAGCGACGACCTGTTTCAGGTGGGTTGTATTGGTTTGTTAAAAGCTCTGAAAAAATTCGACCCGGCCCGGGGAAATGCTTTTGCCACCTATGCGGTGCCGGTGATTGCCGGGGAGATAAAAATGTATTTACGCGGCCAGGGTGCAATGAAGTTCAGCCGCTCCCTTGTAACCCAGGCCGGCCGGATAAAAAGAGTACAAAACGAACTGGAACAGGCTTTGGGACGCCAGCCCACTTTGGGCGAGCTGGCGGCGGCCAGCGGGTTGGGGCGTGAAGAGTTGTTAATGGCTTTGGATGCCGTCCGCAGCCCGGTTTCTCTGGATGCGGCGGTTCCCGGAGAAACTGCGGAGTTGGCGGTAACCCAAGCCGAGACTGATGAGGTGGTGGATCGGGTGGCATTGCGCGAAGCGCTCACCGATTTACCGGAAAGGGAACGTCGCATTGTGCTGTATCGTTTTTTCCGTCATAAATCACAGCAGGAAGTGGCGGAAATCCTGGGCATTTCCCAGATGCATGTCTCACGGCTGGAGAAAAAAGTCCTGGCCCGTCTGAAAGTGGAGTTGGCCGGAGAGGAATAATTTTTTTACCCAAATTCCAGATATTTTTATTAAATATTAACGGCCTTGCCTGCAAGGTCGTTATATTATTATTACAGATGGGGAAAAATAACCGCAATACCCTCCGCATGGAGGGTTTTTATCAGACAGGCAGGTGAAAAAATGGCACGCAAGACAGTGGGCCCGCCGGAAACTGTTAGTCCCCATCTGGAGGAAAACCTGGATTTTTTTACTGAAAAGCTGGGTATCGGCATATCCATTGATGTTTTGGTTAAGGGCCTGACCATCGGCGGCAAAAAAGGCGCCCTTGTTTTTATCGACGGCTTTACCAATGGTGATGTTGTCACTTTAATATTACAGAATTTAACCCAATTGAATCGGGAAGATATTTTCCCCGATCCCTTTACAAAGTTAACACGGGTAAAAATCCCCTATCTGGAGATTGAAACCAGCGACCAACTCTCGGAGCTTATGGACCAGATGTTGGTTGGGCAGATGATAATTTTTTTGGATGGCGAAAAAGAAGCCATTATTATGGATGTCCGGGAGTTTCCCGTTCGTGGCCCGGAGGAGCCGGACACGGAGCGGCTGACCCGTGGTTCCCGTGACGGTTTTGTGGAAACGCTGATGTTTAATATCGCCCTGACCAGGCGCCGGGTGCGTGACCCGGGACTGAGGGTGGAGGCCATTAAAGCGGGACGTCGTTCCAAAACTGATGTGGCCATCCTCTACATCAATGATATTGCTGATCCCGAACTGGTGGAAGAAGTTAAAACCAGATTGGACAACATTGATATTGACGGCTTGCCCATGGCGGAAAAATCCATTGAGGAATTCATTGTGGAAGGCCGCTGGAGCATTTTTCCGCTGGTGCGCTACACCGAACGGCCTGATGTGGCGGCCATGCATTTGTATGAAGGGCATGTAATTATGATGGTGGATACTTCACCGGCAGCCATTATCGCTCCGGCTACTTTTTTCCACCATGTCCAGCACGCCGAAGAGTACCGACAGAGTATACTTTCCGGTGTATATGTGCGCTGGATTCGTTTTCTGGGGATTTTTATTTCCATGTTTCTGGCGCCCCTTTATCTACTGGTATCCATGCATCCCGAGCTCTTGCCGGAAATGCTGGATTTTATCGGGCCGGAAGAAGTGGGCAACGTGCCGCTTTTTATCCAGTTTATTTTTGTCCATTTGGGCATTGACTTAATCCGCATGGCCGGAGTGCATACACCGGATCCGCTGGCCACCGCCATGGGTCTGATTGCCGCCCTGTTAATCGGGGAAATCGCCATTGAGGTGGGGATTTTTACGCCGGAGGTGCTGCTTTACGGCGGCCTGACGGCGGTGGGGATGTTTTCCACTCCCAGCTATGAGCTTAGTTTATCAAACCGCCTGGTGCATCTGTTTATGCTGGTGGTGACGGGCCTCTTTAGACTACCCGGCTTTATTGGCGGCCTGGTTATAATCTTTATCCGCCTGGCAACCAATAAATCCTTTGGCGTGCCGTATCTGTGGCCGCTGCTGCCGTTTAACATGAAAGCATTGTGGAGTATTATTATGCGGCGCCCGGTCCCCATCCATGAAAAGCGCCCCAGTATTTTAAAGACCCAGGATCAGGACAGGATAACCACAGAAGAGAGCGGCAAACAGATTGGTAATGAAAAAAAAGGTCGAAAAAAGAAGAAATAAGCAATGCATGAAGAATTATGTAAAAGGAATCGGATTGGAGGAAAAAGATGAGTGTTACAGTGGGCATCCCCCGCGCCCTGCTTTACTACCATTATTATCCTGGTTGGGAAGCTTTTTTTCGCGCGTTGGGTGCCGAAGTGATTGTGTCGGATGAAACTACCAAGGCCATTTTGGACCAGGGAGTTCGCGATGCGGTGGACGAAGCATGTTTGCCGGTGAAGCTCTATCTCGGTCATTTGGCCAATCTGCGTGATAAAAAGGTAGACTGCATTTTTGCTCCCAGAATAGTATCGGTGGAGCGCAAAAAATATCTTTGCCCTAAATTCCTGGGGCTGCCGGAGATGGCCCGGTTTTGCGTTGACAACCTGCCGGAAATGCTGGATGTGGAAATTAACGTTCACCAAAAGTATCAGGAGACGCATAAGGGCCTGCTTAAGCTGGCTTCCCGCTTCGGGCAGCCGGCGGCCAAGGCCAGAGAAGCTCTGGCTGCAGCTAAAAAAGCCCAGGAGCAATACGAAGCAAAACTGCGTCAGGGTTACACACCGCGGGATATTCTGGAAAAGAGAACGGAACCTGCCGGCGGCGGCAATGTGCGGGTAGCAGTAATGGGCCACGCCTATAACTTAAATGACTCATATATCAGTATGAATTTGCTGGCCCGGCTGCGTGAAATGGGTGTGGACGTTGTTACTTCGGAAATGCTGCGACCCCAGGAAATTAAGCGTGGCACTCACAGCCTGCAGAAAGATATTTTCTGGACATTCGGTAAAGAGTTGATGGGTGCGGCTCTGCACCTGCACGAACAGGGTGAAATTCAGGGAATGGTGCTGGTGGCCTCCTTTGGCTGCGGACCAGATTCTCTGGTTTGTGAAATGGTTGAACGTGTCTACAAACGGGCCAAAAAAATCCCGGTTCTGTTGCTGACTATTGATGAGCATACCGGTGAAGCCGGCGTGGTCACCCGCCTGGAAGCGTTTGTGGACATGCTGCGCTGGAGGGAAGCAATATGAGTAAGATGAAAGTCACTTTTCCCCATATGGGGAATATGTCCATAGCCATCAAAGGGCTTTTGACTGATTTGGGGCTGGAGGTGGTGCCGCCGCCGCCCATTACCAAAAAAACCATTACTCTGGGCGTGCGGCATTCGCCGGAGTTTGCCTGTTTTCCCTTAAAGATTAATATGGGAAACTTTATCGAGGCGCTGGATGAAGGAGCAAACACCATTGTCATGGCCGGCGGAACCGGTCCCTGCCGTTTTGGCTACTATGCGCAGGTGCAGCGCGAGATTCTTTTGGACTTGGGCTATGATTTTGAAATGATTGTGCTGGAGCCGCCCCAGGGGCAGCTTAGTGAGCTCACCGATAAGTTAAAGGAGTTATGCGGAGAGCGCAGTTGGCCCCATATTATGCGGGCGCTCCATAATGCCTGGCGTAAAGTTAAAGCCATGGATGCCATCCATGCCCGCTCCCTGCAGGTGAGGCCGCGGGAGTTGCAAAAAGGGGACACCACCCGGGCCTATGAACAGGCCCTGCAACTTCTGGACGAAGCCCGCACCCCCGCCGCCACCAGTGCTTGTTTGCGCCAGGGGCTGGAGCTTCTTAATAAAGTCCCGGTGCAGCACGACAAAGAAGTGCTGCGCATCGGTATTATAGGCGAAATTTATATGGTGCTGGAGCCCTTTGCCAACTTGCAGATGGAGAAGGTGCTGGGTGAAATGGGAGTAGAGGTGGACCGTTCCATCTATCTGTCTCATTGGATCAAGGAGCACCTGGTTTTAAGCTCTATTGGGTTAAAAGGCAGCAAGGACACCAAAAAAGCAGCGGCTCCCTATCTGCAGCATTTTGTGGGGGGACATGGCTGGGAATCGGTGGGTGATACCGTTCGCTATGCCCGGCGGGGTTTTGACGGGGTGGTGCACATCCTGCCCTTTACCTGTACCCCGGAGATTGTGGCGCAAAGCATTCTGCCCACGGTGAGCCGGGAGCAGGGCATTCCCCTTATTTCCTTCTCTTTGGACGAGCAGTCTGGCGAAGCAGGTTTTCGGACCCGGCTGGAAGCGTTTCTGGATTTGTTGAAACAGCGTAAAACTCAGGAAAAATTGGGCTAAATGAGCGGCTTGTCCGCTCATTTTCTTATTCCCCTCCTGACAGTTACGTCTGCAGGGGATTTGTGGTATAATGGGGAAGGATTTGAAGGGAGGCTAAGCCTTTGCAGGCAATCACCACACATAAAAATGCAGACTTTGACGCGCTGGCGTCACTGGTGGCTGCCGGAAAGCTTTATCCGGAGGCGCAGTTGGTTGTCCCGGGAACTCTAAACCTTAATGTGCGTGAATTTGTTTCCCTCTATAAGGATACGTTCCAGCTGGCTACGCAAAAAGACATAGATGTTGCAGCAATAAATATGCTGGTGGTCACCGATACCCGGCAAAAAGACCGCATCGGGCCCTTTACCGGGGTATTGGATACCCTGGAGGAAATCCATTTGTACGACCACCATCCCGATACGGATGAAGATATCGTTACCGAGCATACCGTCTGTGAAGAGGTGGGCGCCACCACCACAATTTTATTGGAAAAAATTTATGCGGCCAACATTCCCCTGTCCTCCTTTGAAGCCACGCTTTTTGCTTTGGGAATCTATGAGGACACCGGGTGTCTGACCTTTGATACCACCACACCGCGGGACGTGGCGGCCCTGGCCCGCCTGTGGGAGATTGGCGTCAACCTGCGTGTTGTCAACCAGTTTCTCAACCGTCCCTTAAGCGATGAACAGCGTGTTGTGCTGGACGCACTTTTATCCTCCACCCAATATCACGAATTACGCGGAGTTCGGGTGGCGGTGGCGGTGGCGGCTTGTCCCGATTATGTGGGCGGCCTGTCGCTGTTAACCCATAAGCTGATGGAAATTGAAGATGTGGATGTCATCTTCACTGTGGTATCCATGGCGGAGAGGGTTTATGTGGTGGGTCGCAGCCGCATTGAACAGGTGGACCTGGGAAAAATTCTGGCCAAGTTAAACGGCAAGGGCCACCGGCATGCTGCTTCGGCTACCTTAAAAGAAACAACTTTGGAGGACGTGCTGGAGACGCTGGTTCATGCTCTCTACAAAGAAATCTCCCCTGTTAAAACCGCCCGCGATATTATGTCGGAGCCGGTGCGGTCCATTACGCCGGACACCACGGTGGACAAGGCGCGGGAGCGGATGCTGCGCTACGGGCACAGCGGCTTTCCCGTGGTGGAAAACGGCGGTCTTTTGGGGATTATTTCCCGGCGGGACCTGGAGAAGGCCTCCCATCATGGACTGGGCCATGCGCCGGTTAAAGGCTATATGAGCAAACGCCCGCGTACGGTGCCTGCCGATACGCCGGTGAGGGAAATTCAGCAGCTGATGATTGAGTATAACCTGGGCCGCCTTCCTGTTACAGATGAAGGGACCATTGTGGGCATTGTGACCCGCACCGATGTATTGCGCAACCTGGAAGGAACGGAGAAGGTACGCTGTGCTACCAGCTGCACCTTTCCTGCCGCCGGTGATGATCTGACGCCTTTGATTAACAGCCGCCTGTCAAAAAAAATCCAGAGCCTGCTGCTTCTGGTGGCCCAGAAAGCAGACAAGGAAAATGTCAAAGTTTTTGCCGTGGGCGGCTTTATCCGGGATTTACTTTTAAATATCAAAAACCATGATCTGGACCTGGTGGTGGAGCCGGCAGCCATTCCCTTTGCCGAAGAACTGAACAAAATGCTGGGTGGTCGCTTAACTTCCCATGAGAAGTTCGGCACCGCCTCCATTGTGCTGCCCGAAGGCATCCACATAGACCTGGTTACCTCCCGGCAGGAGTTTTATGCCCGGCCGGCGGCGCTGCCTGAAGTGGAGCAAAGCAGTCTGAAGAATGATTTGTTCCGGCGGGATTTTACAATTAATACTCTGGCCTGCAGTTTAAACTCACCGGGTTTTGGCAAACTGATTGATTTATTTAACGGAATTGGCGACCTGGAGAAGGGTTTGATCCGGGTTCTCTATAATTTAAGTTTTGTGGAAGATCCGCTGCGGGTTTTAAGGGCCATTCGCTTTGAACAGCGCTTTGGTTTCCGGCTGGAGGAGACCACACTATCTTTAATGGAAAATGCGGCCCAGACCCGGGTGTTGGAGAAGGTAAGCAAGGAGCGGCTGCATGATGAGCTGGTGCTGGCGCTGCAGGAAGAAAAGGCGCCGGAAATTCTGATTCGCTATTTTACCTTAAATATTGCTCCCATGATTTTCCCCGGCATTCGTCTCAGCGATGCACTGCAGGAGCGGTTGTTTGCCGCCAGAGAGATGTGTTACTGGGCAAACCGCAACTGGCCTGATACCGAAGTGGTGCCGGGCAACCTGTACCTGGCGGCGCTGCTTTTGGAGGCCCCGTTTCAGGAAGCAAGGCATATCTGCCGCCGCCTCCGTCTGCCCCAAAAACAGCGGGAACCTATCCTGGCCGCTGTGGAAGCGGTGCCCAGATTAAAAGAGAAGCTTTTGGCCAATGCCTTAAAGCCCAGCGAGCTTTACCGGTTATTTTCAGGCCAACCGGTGGAAACACTGCTGTTGCTGCAGGCCGACAGCAAACAAAGCCGCATCTGGGAGAGTACGGCGCTGTATTGGGAAAAACTACGTCATATCCAGCCGCATATCAGCGGCCATGACTTGCGGGAGTTGGGCTTTAAACCGGGACCCGGTTTTCAGGAAGTGCTTTCGCATATCCGCGCCGCTCGCTTAAACGGTGAAGTTAAGAACCGGGAAGAAGAGTTGGCTATGGCCAAAAAAATGCTTGCTGCGAGGGAGAGAAACAATGCCTAATTTGCTTGGCCAGTTTGCTACAAATGATCTTTTGCTGCGCATACCGGCAATTCTTATTGCCATAGTCCTGCACGAACTGGCCCATGGTTATGTGGCCTACCGTTTGGGAGACGACACGGCAAAACTCCACGGCCGGCTGACATTAAACCCCATCAAACACATTGATCCCCTGGGGCTGTTGGCCCTGGTGCTGTTTCGCTTCGGCTGGGCTAAGCCGGTTCCGGTAAATCCCATGAATTTCCGGGGTGACCGTCGGCGGGGTATGTTTTTGGTGGGGTTGGCCGGGCCGGTCACCAATTTTATTTTGGCCCTGCTTTCCGCCCTGCTGATTGTGACCCTGCCTTTCCAGCTGGGAGGCCTGGGGTTGGCCCTGATGCAGCAGGTTTTATTTTATAATGTGATTCTGGGTGTCTTTAATCTGCTCCCACTACCACCACTTGACGGCTCAAAAGTGTTTTCTTACTTTTTGCCGGCTCAGACGGCATACCAGTTCAGCCGACTGGAACAGTACGGCCCGCTGGTTTTAATTCTGTTAATTTTCACCGGAACTTTGTGGCGCATCTTGGGTCCATTGATTAACGGTGCTTATGCAGTCATAATTACAATAGTTTCGCTTTTAACAGGCGGCTTCTGAAAGGAGTTTGAAGATGACACAGCAAAAAACAATTCTAAGCGGCATGCGCCCCACCGGCCGGCTGCAGCTGGGCAACCTGCTGGGTGCTCTGGATAACTGGGTAAAACTGCAGGATCAGTACCGCTGCTTCTTTTCCGTGGTGGACTGGCACGCGCTGACCACCGGGTACGAAGATACCTCACAGCTGCGGGAAAACACCTATGAGATGGTGTTGGACTGGCTCTCCGCCGGCCTTGATCCGGAAAAGAACGTTATTTTCCGCCAGTCCGACGTTAAGGAGCATGCGGAACTGCATCTGTTATTTTCCATGATTACGCCCCTTTCCTGGCTGGAACGGGTCCCCACCTATAAGGATCAGATTGAGCAGCTAAAGGAAAAGAACCTGGCCACCTACGGTTTCTTGGGCTACCCGTTGTTGCAATCCGCCGATATCCTGGTCTACCGCGCCGATGCGGTGCCGGTGGGTGAAGACCAGGCCCCCCATGTGGAAATGACCCGGGAAGTGGCCCGCCGCTTTAACTTTATGTACAACAAAGCTGTGTTCCCCGAACCGGAAACGCTGTTAAATGAAGTAAAACTGCTGCCCGGCATTGACGGCCGGAAAATGAGCAAATCATACGGCAATACCATTGAAATGTCGGAGAGCCCCGATGTGCTGCGCAAAAAAGTAAACCAGATGGTAACCGACCCGGGCCGCATTAAAAAGACGGATCCGGGTAACCCGGATGTGTGTACCGTATTTACCTTCCATAATCTCTTCAGCGGTGCTGAGGTGGCCACGGTGGAGGCGGTGTGCAGAAAAGGGGAAATCGGCTGCGTGCAGTGCAAGAAGCAGCTGGGCGAGCGCATGCAGGGTTTTATGGAACCCATTTATGAACGACGCCAGCAGTTGGCCAACAAAAAGGACGATATCCGCGGCATCCTGGAAGACGGCGCCAAACGGGCCGGCGAGGTGGCGGCGGAAACCATGGAGACGGTGCGTGAGGTTATGAATCTTAACCTGTAGGAGAGGAAGAGGCCGATGGAATATCATGTAAAGTTACCTGCCTTTGAGGGACCCTTTGCTTTGCTCATTCACTTGATTGAGAAAGCGGAGGTTGATGTTTACGAGGTATCCATCAAAGATATTACCGCAGAATATTTAAGCTGTCTGCAAACCATGCAGGACTTAAATTTGGAGATAGCCTCGGAGTTTCTGGTGATGGCCGCCACCCTGTTGAAGCTGAAGTCAAAGCGGCTTTTGCCGGGAACCGTTGTGGCCGAAGATGAGCTGGAAGAAAGTATGCTGGCCATTGATTCCCAGGAAGAGCTGGTGCAGCGCCTGCTGGAATACCGCCACTTCCGCTCCGTGGCCGATGAACTGCGCCAGTTTGAACAGTCTCAGAAACGTGTCTTTGTCCGCTCCCTCTCCGGTGAAAAAGTAGTGCTTGTCAACCCGGAGGAAGAAGCTTCCCTAACCGGCGTGACCCTGCCGGGATTGATGCAGGCCTTTCAGAAGCTGGTGGCAGAAAGCCAGCGCCAGCCACAGGAAGTGACTCCGGATGAGTTTACGGTGCAGGATAAAATAAAACAGGTGCTGCAGGCGCTGCGCGGAAAAAAAGATGGGGTGGATTTCTTTGCCCTCTTTCCCCAAAGCGCGGCCCTGGCTGAAATTATCGTCACGTTTTTTGCCTTGCTGGAGTTGGTGAGGATGCGCAAAGTCACCGTGTGGCAGTCCGGTCCGCTGGGCAGCCTGATGGTAATGCGCAGAACATAATGCTGGGGGTGGAGAAAATGAATTTAAAACCGCTCATTGAAGCTCTGCTGTTTGTGGCGGAAGAGCCGCTGCCTCCGGATAAAATCGCCGAAATTGTGGAGGCTGAAACAAAAGAAGTCCGGGCCGCTCTAAAAGAGCTGCAGGAGGAGTATGCCAAAGCAGAACGGGGATTGCAGGTAACAGAAATTGCCAAGGGATTTCAGCTGGGCACCAAGCCGGAGCTGGCCCCGGTGGTGGAAAAACTGTTTAAAGGGGAAAAGAGCTACACCCTGTCGCAGGCCGCACTGGAGACATTGGCCATCATCGCCTACCGGCAACCGGTAACCCGGGTTGATATGGAAAATATCCGCGGGGTAAAGGTGGACGGAGTGGTGGATACTCTGCTGAAACGTCGCTTTATCCGTACCGTGGGCCGCAAGGATGCCCCCGGCCGTCCCATCCTCTACGGCACCACCCGGGAATTTCTCAAATACTTCGGATTAAAAGACTTAAGCGAACTACCACAACCTGCCCTAAAAGAATAACAATTTGGGACAGGGGGACAGGTCAACTGTCCCATTTTCGTTGGCACAGGGGGACCCTCTGCGAGGACAGGCAGGTCCAACTGTCGCATTTTCGTTAACATAATGCTTGCTCTGTTGAGCAAGCTTTTTTTTATGGCCGTATTCTTTTTGCTGATGCGGGTAAGGTATAAAAAAATACATGTGGTGGTTTCATGGAATTCGTTTTAAGTTTATATCCGTTCTATATCGCGACTATGCTTTTGTTGTTACTGGTCCCGGTGCGCATAAATCTATTTTTTGTTAGGGAAAATAAAGATGATTTCCTGACCATCCGTGTAAATACACTGTTCTCGCTGATTCGCTTCAATATAGAGGTGCCTATTCTGCAGCAGGAGACACCTCTTGACCTCACTTTGGAGGCCGAGTTAAAAGCGGGGCAGGACAAATTGGTGCGGGAGGAAAAGGAAAAGCTGTCGGCTTTGGAGTTTCACTGGGAAAAGTTGCAGATTTTCCTGGACTATCTGCAAAAAAACAAGCAGGTTCTAAGTTTTATGGCCCGCTTTTATACCCGGGCCCTGACGGTGGAGAAATTGGTACTGCGGGTTCGCGCCGGTGTTGATGATGCGGCCCTAACCGCCCAGCTATGCGGCCTCTATTGGGCTGTGACCGGTACATTGAAACAGTTTGTGCAAAAACGGCTGAATTTTACCGGGGAACCGGTTTTTACCATTGACCCGGACTTTAGTTCCCAACCTGTTTTTGCAGTAAAGCTTGATACGGTAATTGCACTGCGCATCGGCCATTTTACCGTGATGGGGCCGTTGTTATTATGGACCATAATTCGAGGGGGTAGAAAAAAAGATGAGTGAACATCCTATTCAGGGCCTGATGAAGACCGCCATGGAAAACATTAAAGAAATGGTGGATGTTAATACCATTATCGGCGATCCGGTGGAAACGCCGGATGGAAGTATCATCATCCCCATATCCCGGGTTTCTTTTGGTTTTGCCGCCGGCGGCAGTGAGTTTGAAAGTGATGATGACGACGATAAAAAACATGAGGGCAGCGATTTACCCTTTGGCGGCGGCAGTGGCGGCGGGGTTTCTGTGCAGCCCGTGGCGTTTCTCATTGTAAACAAAGGCGGACAGGTACGAATGCTGCCGGTGGATCGCCATGCCATGCTGGATCGTCTCTTTGACCTGGCGCCTCAGCTGGTAACCCAGCTGCAGGGGATGATGAAAAACGGCGGTGGCGACAACAATAACGGTGATATGAATTATCAGATCTAACAACTTCGGCAACTTAATTTGAATGAAAGGTCGTTATGTCCGACCTGACCCCAAATTTAATCTCATATTCTTTAAGCCATGCGAATAAAAATTAGCATGGTTTTTTTCATGCCTTTTTGTACTGGCAGATAATTATACGCCACGCTATTTGACGAAGCCAGTATTGTAAAGTGCGCTTTTTAGGAGCTAAATAAGCGTGCTTTTCTGAGTGAATAAGTGGGAGGGGAAAGAATGAGAAAAATACTGGCAGTTTTGCTTTTATTCTGCCTGTTACTGCCTGCCGGGCTGGCAGTTGCTATGGAGACGCCGGACGTTACGGCGCGGGCGGCGGTACTGCTGGATCAGGAAACGGGGCGTATTCTGTTTAGTAAAAATGCCCATGAGAGGCTGCCCATGGCCAGTACCACTAAAATAATGACGGCAATTTTGGCCATTGAATCGGGCCGTCTGGATGAGATGGTAACGGTGAGCGAATACGCTTCGCTGGTGGAGGGATCCGGGGTTGACCTGGATGCCGGAGAACAGAAGACTCTGGAGGAGCTTCTATATGGACTAATGCTGCGCTCCGGCAATGATGCCGCCACCGCCATTGCCGAACATCTGGCCGGGTCGGTGGAAAAATTTGCCCGTCAGATGACCCGGCGCGCCGGAGAACTGGGGGCTGCTCAAACCCGCTTTGAGAATCCGCACGGCCTGGAAGCGGAAAACCATTATACCACCGCTTATGATCTGGGGATTATTGCTGTTTATGCCATGTCCCTCCCCGAGTTTCGGGAAGTGGTGGCCACTTCGGAGAAGAGAATCTCCTGGACCGGCAGGCCATATGACCGCATTTTATATAATCAGAACAAGCTTCTAGACATGTATGAGTATGCCGACGGTATAAAAACCGGCTGGACCACCCCGGCGGGACGCTGCTTTGTAGGTTCCTCCAATAAGGATGGCTGGGGACTGGTATCCGTTGTTCTTAATGCGCCGCAAATGTGGGAAGACACCATTGAGTTGATGGAGTTCGGATATTCGTATTATCACTGGGAGCCGCTGGTGGAAGAGGGACGTCACTTAAAGACCGCTCAGGTTGAGCGGGGAACGGCGGACCGGGTCACTCTGGTGGCGGGAAATGATTTGGGACTGCCGTTAAAAGAAAACGAAGCCGACGTTTTACGCTATGAGTTTAACGTGGCGGAGCCACTGCGGGCGCCGGTTTCTGCCGGGGATGAAGTGGGCACCATGGAGGTTTATTTCGGCACTCAGCGTATTGCAGAAGTGCCCCTGGTTGCGGCAAGCGATGTAGGTCGCCGGGGATTGTTTGGAGCGCTCAGAAACTTCTTTGGCCGCTTATTTTAATGCGGCAGCAGCAATTACTTAATGGGCGGTGGCAATTTTGGTTAATCTGATTTGGTTTGGAATGATGTTTGCCGGGCTGGTGGTGGCGGCCATCACCGGACGAATAGAAGCGGTAACAGAAGCTGTTTTTTCTTCGGCGGAGCAGGCGGTTACGGTGGCCTTTTCGCTGATTAGCATCATGACCTTCTGGCTGGGGATGATGAAGCTCATTGAAAAAAGCGGCATGATTCACGGAATTGTAAAGCTGCTCAGGCCGCTGGCTGTTTTTCTTTACCCGAGAATACCCCGGGACCATCCGGCCATGCAGGCCATCCTGATGAATATGAGCGCCAATATGCTGGGGATGGGCAGTGCGGCCACACCCTTTGGTTTGAAAGCAATGGAAAAACTGCAGGAATTAAATAAAGATCCGGAAACCGCATCGGATGAAATGTGTACATTTCTGGCCGTCAACACTTCCAGCCTCACCATTGTACCCACCACGGTGGTGGCACTGCGGGCGGCCACCGGTTCCCTAAACCCCACGGAAATTATCGGCACAACGGTCATTGCCACCCTCTGCTCCACCATCGTGGCCATCACAATGGATAGGATTCTGCGCCGTTTCTTCAAAAACGGCCCAAAAGGGGGGAAACGGTAAATGCTTCAGGTAATCACCCAAACCATGGCGGCGTGGATTATCCCCATGTTTTTATTTGTCGCTCTGGTTTATGCGGTTATTAAAAAGGTAGATGTGTTTGATACATTTGTGGAAGGTGCCAAGGACGGTTTTGCCACTTCGGTGAAGCTTATTCCCTTTTTGGTGGCCATGCTGGTGGCCATCGGGTTGTTGAGGGCTTCCGGTGCGCTGGATTTGTTTATCGATTTATTAACTCCGCTGTTGGCGCGGTTTAATATTCCCGGCGAGGTGGTACCCCTGGCCATTATGCGACCCCTGTCAGGCAGCGGTGCCCTGGGTATTACCGCGGAAATCTTTAACTCCCACGGCCCCGATTCCTTTGTGGGGCGCATCGCATCCACCATGCAGGGCAGCACCGACACCACCCTGTTTGTGCTGACGGTGTATTTTGGTTCGGTGGGTATCCGGCGGACCCGCCATGCCCTGGCGGTGGGGCTGTTGGCCGATTTTACCGGCTTTATTGCCGCCATCATTGTCTGTACCATGGTTTTCGGCTAAAACTTGCACCATGCTCCCTCCTGCGGTATGATGAAAAGAAAAGACAGGAGGAATACATATGAATCTCAAGGAGAAACTACAGGAGCTGAATCTGACTTTGCCGGAGGTGGCCTCCCCGGTGGGAGCTTACCTGCCGGCGGTTCGGTCCGGTTCCTACATTTATACCTCCGGTCAGCTTCCGCTGGTGGGAGGCAGTTTGCGTTTTAAGGGAAAAGTGGGCACCGATGTTAGCGAAGAGGAAGCCTATGAAGCGGCCCGGATTTGTGCCTTAAACGCTCTGGCTGCCGCAGCCAGTGCGGCCGGCGGCGCGGATAAAATCCTGCGGGTATTGAAGGTAACCGGGTATGTCAACTGCTACCCGGATTTTACGACTCAGGCCAAGGTCCTAAACGGAGCTTCCGATTTGCTGGGCAAACTGTTTAGCGACGGGCATGCCCGCGCTGCGGTAGGTGCCATTGCCCTGCCTCTGGATACACCGGTTGAAGTGGAAATGATTCTGGAAATCACAGAGTAGCCGCTTTGGTCATAACATAATACATACTTCAGGATGTATTATGTTATGGATTGTTAAAGGGGGTTTACGGCTTGGGCAGTGTGCTGGTGATTGGCGCCGGTTGGGCAGGGTGTGCAGCGGCGCTGGCCGCAGCACGGCGCGGCGCAGAGGTGACACTTCTGGAGCGTACCGATCAGCTGCTGGGAACCGGTCTGGTGGGTGGTATCTATCGCAACAACGGCCGGCTGACGGCTCTGTTGGAAGCAGAGGCGCTGGGGTGCGGCCACCTTTTTGAGGTGATGGACCAGGCTGCCCGCCATAAAGATGTGGAATTTCCGGGTCATAGCCATGCAGCACTCTATGATGTGGGCCAAATAGAATTTTTGGTGCGTCGACACCTGCTGGCTGCGGGTGTGCAGGTGCGGACATCCGCCCGGGTCACCGATGTCCGGATAAAAGAAGACCGTCTTACCCAGGTAGAGCTGGGAGAAGCAGAAAGCATCACGGCAGATATCTTTGTTGATACCACCGGTTCCGCCGGCGGCATCCATAACTGCGGCCGTTTTGGTAACGGCTGTGCCATGTGTGTTATCCGCTGCCCGTCTTTTGGCCCCCGTGTCAGCGTGGCGGCCAAGGCCGGTGTGCTGGAGATTATGGGCATGCGGGGTGAGGGACGCCCGGGCTCCATGAGCGGTTCCTGTAAGCTTTGCAAGGATTCGCTGGATTCCGCTTTGGTTAAAAAGCTGGAAACCAATGGGGTGGTGGTGATTCCGCTGCCTGCAGTTTTGCGCCATGCGGAGCTGGAAAACAAGGCCTGCCAGCAATATAACCTGCCCGCCTTCAAAGAAAATCTGGTGCTATTGGATACGGGCCATGCCAAAATGATGAGCTCCTACTTTCCCCTGGATTTATTACAGCAAATCCCCGGACTCAGCCAGGCCCGCTATGTGGATCCTTATGCGGGCGGTATGGGTAATTCCATCCGTTTTACTGCGGTGGCTCCGCGGGATAACCGGCTTAAGGTGGACGGATTGGATAATCTGTTTTGTGCCGGTGAAAAAGCGGGTTTTTTAGTAGGCCATACCGAAGCGGTGGTGACCGGTTCTCTGGCCGGATTTAATGCGGCGGCAAAGTCTGACGGCGCTAAATTGCTTACTTTGCCCGACAGCCTGGCCTGCGGAGATATTATTGCCTATAGCAATCCCAATCGGCAAAAAGAGCGGCCGCGCATGCAGCGTATCACCTTTTCCGGCGCCGAATACTTTGCCCGCATGCAAAAACGTGGTTTATATCTGACGGACCGGGATACAGTCCAAGGTCTGGTAAAAGAAGCTGGTCTGATAAATATTTTCAGTAAATAAGAAAAGAGGGGTAGCGGTGGAAATCAGGCTGCAGAAATTTTTATCCATGGCCGGTGTCTGCTCCCGCAGAGCCGGAGAGAAGCTGATAGAAAGCGGCCGGGTAACCGTAAACGGCAGCCGGGTGACGGCCATGGGAGTTACTGTGGACCCGGAAAATGATGTGGTGGAAGTGGACGGGCGCCGCGTTAAAGTACAACAAAATAATGAATACATTTTATTGTACAAGCCTGTGGGCTATGTCACCACTTTAAAGGATGAGTTTGGTCGTCCCACGGTAAAAGAACTGGTGGCGGATATTAAAACCCGGGTTTACCCGGTGGGTAGGTTGGATCTGGATACCAGCGGCCTCCTTTTGCTCACCAATGACGGAGAGTTGGCCAATCAACTGACCCATCCGTCATTTGGCGTAGAAAAAGAATATCTGGCCAAGGTCCATGATACCCCCAAAAAAGAAGCGCTGGAAATTCTGGCCAAAGGAGTCAGGCTGGATGACGGCATGACCGCTCCGGCCAAAGTGCAGCTGGTAAAAAGCGGACGGCTCACCTCCGTTGTTTCCCTGATTATTAAGGAAGGGCGCAACCGTCAGGTGCGCCGTATGCTGGAAGCGGTGGGACATCCCGTTGTTTCGCTGAAACGTGTCCGCTTCGGCCCTCTGACGCTAAGCGGTTTACAGGAAGGCCGCTGGCGCCGGCTGGAGCCGCGGGAGATAGAGCAACTCAGACGGGCTGCGGGCGCAAAAAGATAGTTGCCTAAACCTGACGGATTTGATAGAATTAAATAAATCCATACCGGACGATGGAACAGGTGCCCTGTTTAGGGGTAAAAGGGAATCAGGTTAAAGGCCTGAGCGGTCCCGCCACTGTAACCGTGAGTCTGCGGCAATTGCCACCCTTTTGGGGGAAGGCGCCGCCAGGCGATGATCGGAAGCCAGGAAACCTGCCTGTGCCAGCCGTATCGTGCCCTCGGGTCAAGGGAAACGTACGTTTATTTGTACATTCTCAGAGCCTGAAGCGGGCGCTGGGATTTTTTTGTTTTATAATTAAAGGGGGAAGAAAGAAAAATGCTGAGAAAGAACAAATGGTTGATTTGGGGTGTTGTTTTGCTGGTTTCACTGGCCCTTTTGGTGGGCTGTGGCGACAACAACGGTGAAAACAATGGGAACAATAACGGTGAGGAAGAGGCTGCAGATAACGGTACTGAGGAAGCTACTTATCCCATGACTTTTGTGGATGACACCGGACAGGAAATGGAAATTACCGCCGAGCCCCAACGTATTATTTCCCTGACTCCAAACCTTACTGAAACTTTGTTTGCGCTGGAATTGGGTGACAGAGTAGTAGGTGTGAGCGATGAATGTAACTATCCTGAGGAAGCGCTGGAAGTGGATCAGGTCGGGAGTGCGTGGGGCCTTAACCTGGAGGCAATACTTGCTCTGGAGCCGGACCTGGTGGTTGCGTCAGGGCAGACACCACAGGATGCGGTGGACCAACTGCGGGAAAACAACCTTACCGTAGTTGTTTTTGCTCCCAGAACATTAGATGATATTGAAGAGATGTTTAGGCAGGTAGCTACCGTAGCAGGTGTTCCTGAAAATGGTGTGGAACTGGCAAATGAGATGAGTGACGGCCGGGAAGCCTTCAGTCAAAAAGTGGCTGCCGAAGAAGGTGAGCGCCCCACAGTGTTTGTAATGATTGATGAAAATCTTTATACCGTTGGCAGTGGCGAATTTATGAATGAGATGATTAACAATGCCGGTGGTATTAATGTTGCAGAAGATATCGGTGCGGGCTGGCCGCAGATTTCCGAGGAAGAATTCCTGCAAATTGATCCTGAAGTCATTATCAGTTCTTTTACACCACGAGATGATATTCTGGCCAATAGCAACTGGCAGGGAATCAACGCGGTGCAAAACGGCCGGGTTTACAATATTAATGATGACGTAGTAACCCGTCCGGGACCGCGCATTGTAGAAGGTCTGGAAGAGCTTTACAATGCTTTCTATGAGTAAGCCATGAAACGAAGAAATATCTTTTTGACCTTTGGAGTCCTGTTTGTCATGCTTGGGCTGACTCTGATTTTGGCCATCGCCATCGGTGCGGTGGCCATCCCTCCGGGGGTTACTCTGCAGGTCCTGCTGTCCCGGATTGGTTTGGGCGATATCAGTGGTGTGTCGGGTTCCACCGTGGACATTATCTGGAGGTTACGCTTGCCGCGGGTGATTCTCGGTATGCTGGTGGGAGCTTCTTTGTCTTTGGCGGGAGCTACTTTCCAGGGATTGCTGCGCAACCCCCTGGCAGACCCTTTTACCATCGGTGTTTCCAGTGGCGCAGCGGTGGGAGCAACCATTGCCATACTTCTGCGGCAATTAGGTGTTCTGTTTTTCCCACATATGCTTCCGGCCTTTGCTTTTGTGGGGGCTTTTCTGGCCATGTTCTTTATTTATAATCTGGCCAAGATTGGAGGCCAGGTGCCGGTGGTAACCCTTTTGTTGGCCGGGGTTGTGGTTTCCAGTTTTCTTTCTGCCATTATTTCTCTGATTATGGTTTTTTCCGGGCAGAATATGCAGGGTATTTTTTTCTGGCTTTCCGGCGGGCTGATGATGCGCTCCTGGACCGAAGTCTGGTTTGTGCTTCCCTATCTTTTGGTGGGCTTTTTAGTATTGTTTTTCTACGCCCGGGAGCTGAATATTTTATTGATGGGAGAAGAGGCCGCCCTGCACCTTGGTGTGCGGGTTGAATTTACCAAAAAATTGTTATTGGTCATAGCGTCGCTGGTAACGGCAGCCGCCGTTTCCGTCAGCGGCATGATTGGTTTTGTGGGACTGATTGTACCCCATGCGGTCCGTATTGTTTCCGGGCCCGATCACCGGGTGCTATTGCCGGCTTCGGCGCTGGTGGGAGCAATCTTTCTGGTCTGGGCCGATGTTTTTGCCCGCACAGCGGTGGCGCCGCAGGAAATCCCGGTGGGGATTATTACCGCTTTTGTAGGGGCGCCGTTTTTTATTTACCTGCTCCGTAAAAAGAAGAAAGATATTCGTTTGTGAGGAAATTATGAGAATAACCATTGACGATTTGCATTTTGCCTACGGAGAAAACAAAATATTACAGGGAACCAGCTTTGAGGTGCCGGAGGGTTCTTTTGTGGGCATTATCGGTCCCAACGGCAGCGGCAAAACCACCCTTTTAAAAGTCTTGTCCCGTATATTGGCCCCCTCAGGCGGCAGCGTGCTGCTTTCGGGCCGGGAGTTGGCCGGATTTGCCCAAAATGAGCTGGCTAAAACCATGGCCGTGGTGGCACAGGATACCACCGCGGGCTATTTGTTTTCTGTGGAAGATGTGGTGATGATGGGCAGGGCCCCGTATCTGGGCCGCTTTCAAAGTGAATCTTTAAAAGATTATGAGATTGTGCGCCAGGTGCTGGAGATGACCGGGTGCCAGCATTTGCGGGAGCGCTCCGTTACCGAACTAAGCGGCGGAGAGCGCCAGAGGGTGATGATTGCCCGGGCTTTGGCCCAGCAGCCCAAAGTCCTCTTATTGGATGAGCCCACGTCTCATTTGGATATCGGTTACCAGCAGGAAATTCTGGATTTGGTGAAACGGCTTTCCACGGTGGAGGGGCTGACGGTGGTGGCGGTACTGCATGAATTGAATCTGGCGGCCTATTACTGCAACGAACTGGTGCTGGTGAGCCAGGGAAAAATCGCCGCCTGCGGTCCTCCGGCTCAGGTGCTTACCGCGGAGAATATTCAG
Source organism: Dethiobacter alkaliphilus AHT 1 (assembly GCF_000174415.1). Classification (NCBI taxonomy): domain Bacteria; kingdom Bacillati; phylum Bacillota; class Dethiobacteria; order Dethiobacterales; family Dethiobacteraceae; genus Dethiobacter; species Dethiobacter alkaliphilus. The sequence continues at coordinate 27,436 of NZ_ACJM01000003.1, read as the reverse complement.
GATGTGTACCGCACCCGGGTGTTGGTCACGCCCCATCCCGTTTTGGGGACGCCCACCATCTCACTTTTGCCCCATGTGCACCACCGGGCCCAAAAAGATAAACGGCGCGTCCATTTAATTGCCGGCGGCGGCTGCGGTGGGGAGCTGATGCGTGATCTCACCGAAGCCGGTTTTACTGTGTCTGTAGGCGTCTTGAATGTGGGCGATACCGACTGGGAAGCGGCCCGGGCTCTGGATTTACCGGTGGTGGCGGAAGTTCCCTTTTCCCACATTTCCCAAGAAAGGCACGCCGAGAATCTTTCGCAAATAAAAGAAGCCAGGGCTGTTGTCCTGGCGGAAGCCCCCATCGGGGCCGGTAATTTGCTTAATTTGCAGGCGGCACAAGCCGCTTTGGAGATGAAAACTCCTGTATATATCCTGGAGGAAAAAGCCCAGGCAGACCGTGATTTTACCGGCGGTGAAGGCCTGCGGCTGCTGCAGTCCCTCAAAGAACAGGGGGCGGTAACAGTCCCGGAAAAAGCCGCTCTGTACCGCAAACTAAAAGAATGTTTCCCTTCAGGTGACTGTTTCGATTAGTTCACTGATATAGCGGGCGCGGCCGTAAACCAGCAGGATGTCGCCATACTGCAGGAAATCCCGACCCCGCGGCGCGCGGATCATGGTGCCGTCCACCCGGCGGATAGACAGCACAATAACATTGCGGTCCCGCAGTTTGGTTTCTCCCAGGGATTTGTCAACCCAGGGCCCGTCAGGATTGGAAAGATGAACTTCGGCCACGCTGAAATGCTCGTCGATTCGCAGCAGTTCTTCCACTGTTCGTTTTTGCAGATAAGGCTGATTTTCCAACCGTTTTTCCAGGTGATGGTCCAGGAAGTTAACTACCCGGCTGTTTCGGGACAGCAAATATACTGCGGCCAGAAAAGTAACCAGCACAAAGACGTCTTCCGGGCCGGAGAGGCCTTTGCCTAAAATGCGTACCAGAATAGAAATAATAAAGGCCAGGGCCAGGGTGCCGGAAATCATGAGGAAAATGGCGATTTTGCGCCTGACGGGATGACGGACCACCAATTCCGCCTCCGAGGTGGTATAGCCGGAGGAGGTAATGAGGGAGATGGCCTGAAAGCGGGCGGTTTCCCGGTCCAGGCCGGTTATTACCAGCATGACGGTGGAAACTTCAATAATCAGAAAAAGCAGGATAAAAATTAAAAATAACAGCGGCAGTTCACCTAACAATGTGTACACCTCCGCTGTTATCTTACCCAAAAAACAAAGCTCTAAAGTCTCTTAAGAAGCGCTTTCTCCCACCGCGCCATGCGGGCACGTCTTTACACACAAGCCGCAGCGCCGACAGGCGAGCATATCGATATAATAGTCGCCGTCCATTTGCACAATGGCGTTGCTGGGGCACTCTTTTTTAACCTTGCAGCCTGGAGAACGATCGCAGAGTTGTTGATTAATAGCATAAGTCTTCATTTGTTATAACCTCCGGACAATATACTATACCCCTTGGGGGTATGAATAAATGGTACCTTTATTTATCTGTTTTGTCAAGACAGGATGGTGCAGCTATGCAAAGGAAAGCCAAAGCAAAAACCATTATGATTCAGGGCAGCGCATCTCATGTGGGCAAAAGCGCTCTGGCCACCGCCTTGTGCCGTATTTTTGCCCAGGACGGTTACCGTGTGGCCCCTTTTAAAAGCTGGAATATGGCCTTAAACTCCTATGTAACCTGCGACGGCGGGGAAATTGGCCGAGCCCAAGGGGAACAGGCGGAAGCGGCGGGGATTGAAGCCACCGTGGATATGAACCCTATTCTGGTCAAGCCCAAGGGGCAGGGCCAGGCCCAAATCATTGTGCGGGGCAGGCCCCATGGCGATGTGAGCTATGCGGCGCGCTCCCAGGAAGATTACATACGTTTTAGCCTGCAGGTGATAGCCAGGTCACTGGACACACTGCGGGATGAATATGACATTATCGTCTTGGAAGGCGCCGGCAGTCCGGCGGAGATTAATCTGGCCGACCAGGATGTGGCCAATATGAAAGCAGCAAAACTGGCGGAAGCTCCGGTGCTGTTGGTTAACGATATCGACCGGGGTGGCGCTCTGGCGGCAGCGGTGGGTACCATGCTCCTTTTGCCGCAGGAAGATCAGCAGCGCATTGCCGGTTTTATTTTTAATAAATTTCGCGGCGACAAGGCGGTGCTGGAGCCGGGGCTGAAAGTGGTGGAGGAGCGTACCGGGCGCCCGGTGCTGGGAGTGGTGCCCCATATCCAAACCAATCTGGCCGAAGAAGACGGCGTGGCCCTGGAGCGGAGTGCCTATTGCGGCGAAAGCCAGGGTAAGCTGCAAATCTGTGTGGTGCGCCTGCCCCATATCAGTAACTTCACAGACTTTGACGCCCTGGCGGCAGAAGAGGATGTGGAACTTATCTATGTGGATGAACCGGAAAAGCTCTCCGGCGCCGATGCCGTCATTTTACCGGGCACAAAAAACAGTATGCGGGATCTGCAGTTTCTTCGCCAACACGGCCTGGACAGCGCCATTTTGGCCGCCTGTGAGCAAAAAATTCCCGTGGTGGGTATTTGCGGCGGCTACCAAATGCTGGGGGAGAAATTATGGGACCCCCACGGCGGCGAATCGGGCAGCGGCGCCGCAGAAGCAACGGGGCTGGGGCTGTTGGCGGTAACTACCCGCTTTTATCCGGAGAAAAAAGTGGTGCGGGCAGAGGGAGAATCCCGGCTGTCATTTGCTTTAGGAGAAAAGGTGTCCGGATACGAAATCCATATGGGGCAATCTGAGCGTGAGCCCGGCTGCTCTGCAGCTTTTACTTTGAGTGGAGAGGGCGGCAATGACGGTGCGGTATCGGCTTGCGGCCGCATCTGGGGTACTTACCTGCATGGAGTTTTTGACCGGCCCGGTTTCCGCCGGGCCTGGCTAAACCGGCTGCGGCAGAGCCGCGGTTGGCAGGAGCTGGGCACCGAAGCTTTGGACCACCGGGAAAGCTCATTTGATAAGCTGGCGGCAGAGGTGCGCCGCGCTTTGGATATGGACGCAATTTATCAGCTGCTGGAGTTACCCGGCAAAAAAAAGGAGGATCTGTCATGACAGCGGTGCTGATGGTGCAGGGAACGTCCTCCGATGCCGGGAAAAGCATTCTTTGTGCGGCGCTGTGCCGCTATTTTGCCCAGGAAGGATTTAGTGTGGCGCCGTTTAAAGCGCAGAATATGGCCCTTAATGCCATGGCGGTAGACGGCGGTGAAATCGGCTGGGCCCAGGTCATGCAGGCCGAAGCGGCAGGAGCGGAACCGGAGGTGGCCATGAATCCGGTACTGTTAAAGCCGGTGAGTGACACCCACTCTCAGGTGGTGGTAAACGGCATCTCCACCGGCAATATGTCGGCGGCCCACTATCAGGAACATAAAAAAGTTTTGTTTCCTGAGGTTCTCAGTGCCCTGAATACCCTGCGCAGGAAGTTTGACGTGGTGGTGATGGAAGGGGCGGGAAGCCCGGCGGAGGTTAACCTGCGGGAGCATGATATTGTCAATATGCGCCTGGCGGAAGCGGCGGATGCCCCGGTGCTGTTAATCAGCGATATTGACCGGGGCGGCATGTTTGCCTATGTGGCGGGAACGCTGGCGCTTTTAAATGAAAGTGAGCGAGCCCGGGTGGATGGCGTGATTGTTAACCGCTTCCGCGGTATTAAGGAGCGGTTGCAGCCGGGGCTGGATATGTTAACAGAGCGGATACACAAACCGGTAATAGGGGTAATTCCCTATCTGGACCGTTTGTCGCTGCCGGCGGAAGACTCCCTGGCTTTGGGAGGAATACAACCGCCCGGGGGAGAGCTGGATGTGGCGGTGATTCAGCTGCCGCGCATTGCTAATTTTACCGATTACCACGTCCTGGCAACAGAAAACGGAGTGCGTCTCCGTTATGTGCAAACCCCGCAGCAGTTGGGAAGTCCTCACCTGGTTATTTTGCCGGGAAGTAAAAATACGCTGGCTGATTTGCGGTGGCTAAAAAGCTGCGGCCTGGCAAAAGCGGTGGCAGCAGCAGTGAACGGCGGCTCGTCTCTGGTGGGCATTTGCGGCGGCTACCAGATGCTTGGCCGCCGGGTTGTGGATTTGCAATCGGCAGACGGCACCGGCGGCAGCGAGGAAGGCCTTGGCCTTTTGCCGGTGGAAACAGAATTTTTGCCGCAAAAGACCACGGTCCGGGTAAAAGGAGAAACCATTGAGCACGGTGAGGAGCTATGTGGGTATGAAATCCATATGGGACAAACCACCCGTGGTGAAACAGAGCCTTTTGCCCGCCTTACCTCAGAAAAGGGACAAAGCTACGAGGACGGAGCCGTAAGCGCCGACAAAAGAGTGTTTGGCACCTACCTGCACGGCCTCTTTGACGCCGCAACGTTTCGCCATGGTTTTTTAAACCGCCTGCGCAAGGCCCATGGTTTAAAACCTCAGGAAGGCGATACTCTCTCGGCCCGGCAGAAACGGGAACAGTCGTACCAACTGCTGGCCCAGGCTGTGCGGGAGCATCTGGACTGTGATTTATTAAAAGAATTGGTGCAGCGGCAATTTTAAAGACTGCAGCACAAGGAGAGGAAAAATATGCTGCCCACATTCAAACAGGCTGACGGAAAAGTACTGCGCGCCGGTTATACCACGGGAACGTGTGCGGCGGCTGCAGCAGCAGCTGCAGTGCGGCTTTTATACAGCGATAATGATTTAACTGAAGTGGAAGTGTCCACCCCGGCAGGGATAACTCTGGTGCTGCCTTTGGCACAGGCTGAGCGGCAAGAGGGCTGGGCCTGTGCCGCAGTAAAAAAAGATGCGGGCGATGATCCCGATGTAACCCATAACGTGCTGGTGGTGGCCAAGGTAAAAGAGCTGCCGGTGGGGGAAGTGGAAATCTGCGGCGGTGAGGGAGTGGGACGGGTAACCAAGCCCGGCCTGGCCCTGCCGGTGGGGGAGGCGGCCATCAATCCCGGACCGCGGGCCCAGATTCTGGCCGCTGTTAAGAGTGTTTTGCCGCAGGATAAAGGTGTATCTATTACCATTGAAGTTCCCGGTGGAAAAGAGCTGGCTCAAAGGACCTTAAATCCCCAGCTGGGTATTGTGGGGGGAATCTCCATTCTGGGCACCACCGGCATAGTGGAGCCCATGTCTTCCGATGCCTTTAGAAGGTCGCTTTCACCACAGATTGATGTGGCACTGGCGGCAGGCTGCCGGCGCCTGGTACTTACTCCGGGGAAGATGGGCAAAAAAAATGCGCTAAAGAGTCTGCCGGTGGCAGAAGATGCGGTGGTGGTGACCAGTAACTTCATCGGCTACATGCTGAGAGCCTGTGCGGCCAAAAATGTGGAGGAAGTGCTGTTGTACGGCCATATCGGCAAGCTGGTGAAGGTGGCGGCGGGAATTGCCGAAACCCACAGTGCGGTGGCCGATGCCCGCCGGGAGACGCTGGTGGCTCATGCGGCGCTTTTAAAACTGCCCCATGGAGTGCTAACGGATTTGATGCAGCACAATACCGCCGAGGAGTCGGCGGCCTATCTTCTGGAACACCGCTATGTTAACGTGCTGCAGGCGGTGGCGGAGGCTGCGGCCCGCCGGGCGGAAATCATGGTGAAAGAAAAACTGCGTGTGGGCTGTATTATGCTGAACCTGGCCGGAGATGAACTGGCCCGGGACAGCTTGGCCGCCAGGTGGCTGGAGGGATAAAATGAACAGGATTATGGTACTTGGAATCGGACCGGGAGGAGAGGATTATATTCTGCCGGTGATACGAAAAAAAGCGGCGGAGGCCGACGTTTTGGTGGGAGGCCGCCGGGCGGTGGATCCCTTTGCCCACCTGGGCAAAGAATTGATACCGGTGACCGCCGATCTGCAAGGACTGGCACTTAAACTTGGAGAACTGGCCAAAACTAAAAAAGTGGCGGTTCTGGTTTCCGGAGACCCGGGTTTTCACAGTTTACTGGCTTACCTGCGGCGCCATTTTTCCGCCACTGAACTGGAAGTACTGCCCGGGGTTTCTTCAGTGCAGGTGGCTTTTGCCCGCCTGGGCGTGCCCTGGCAGGGCGCCATGCTCTTGTCGGCCCATGGTCGGGAAGGCAACGATTTGCTGCCGTCTCTTATGGTGGCGGGAAAGAAGGCTATCTTAACCGACGGCAAATGGACACCCGGCCGGCTGGCAAAGTTAGTGCTGGAAAACGGCGGAGAGGATGCGCCGGTGGCGCTGTGCAGGCGGCTTACCACCCCCGCTGAAGAGGTGGTTATAACGCGCCTCTCCCGTCTTGACGGCAGTGAGGAAGGGGATTGCGTGATGGTGATTCTGGATGAATAAATTTTGGCCTTATACGGTGCCCGGCATAAGCGATAGGGAATTTACCCGGGCCAAAGTTCCCATGACAAAAGAGGAAATCCGGGCACTGGCCCTTTGTCGTGCCCGGCTGGCTCCGGAGCAAACGGTGTGGGATGTGGGGGCCGGTACCGGCTCGCTTACGGTGGAAGCGGCCCTTTTTACTCCGGGAGGCCGGGTATATGCGGTGGAAAAGAATGCAGACGGCGTGGAGTTGATACATAAAAACTGTGCAAAGTTCGGTGTGGAGCATGTAGAGGTAATTTCAGGCACCGCACCTGCGGCCCTGGCCGGTTTGCCCCGTCCGCACCGGGTATTTGTGGGCGGCAGCGGTGGAAACTTAGAAGAGATTCTTGATGTGTGCGGCCAAAAGTTGGTTGACGGCGGGATTGTGGTCCTGGCCCTGATTTCACCGCGCAACCTGGCTTGCGCACTGCAAAGGCTGGCGGCGGCACCGTTTGTGGAACTGGAGGGAATTCATGTTCAGGCTTCCCGGCTGGAGAAGCTGGGCCAGGAGCATTTTTTCCGGGCCACAAACGGAGTATGGCTTTTAAGCGCAAAAAAGGAGGCCCAATAAGATGGGTATGGGAACATTGTATGGTATTGGAGTGGGCCCCGGGGACAGCGGCCTTTTGACGGTGAAGGGCCGGGAAATCCTGGGCCGCTCACAGGTGATTTGTGTGCCCAAGTCCAAAACGGAGCGGGAAAGCGTGGCCCTTTCGGTGGTTAAACCTTACCTGGCAGAAGATGCGGTGGTAGAAGAGCTGCTATTTCCCATGTCCCGGGACGAAGCGGTGCTGGAGGCCCATTGGCAGGAGGCGGCCCAAGCGGTGGCTAAGCTGTTGGAACAGTATGACAGCGTTGCATTTTTAACCATTGGCGACCCGCTGCTTTATAGTACTTTTGGCTATCTGCTTAAATTTCTGCAGCAGGTGGCACCGCAGGCACCGGTGGAAGTGGTGCCGGGCATTTCTTCTTTTAATGCCGCCGCCTCACTTTTGCGGATTCCGTTGGTGGAGCAGAATGAACGGCTGGCGGTGGTGCCGCTGCCGGTGACAGAGCAAGAGTTTCTGGGGCTTAGCCAATATGTGGATACGGTGGTATTTCTAAAAGTGTCCGCCGGCTTTGATGAGCTGCTGGACTTGTTGGAAGCAAGTGAGTTTGCCGACGAGGTTTATCTGGTGAGCCGCTGTGGGACGGGGGATGAATTCTGGACCAACGACCCCTTTGCAATGCGCGGCCAAAAAATAGATTACCTGTCGCTTTTGATTGCCAAAAGGAGGAAGGGTTAATGACTGTTTATTTTGTGGGCGCGGGGCCCGGGGATGCGGAGCTCATCACCGTAAAGGGAGCCCGCCTCCTGGGTGAGGCGGATTTAATTCTCTATGCCGGGTCGCTGGTGAACAAAGATATTCTGGTGCATGCCGGCAAAAAGACCCGGATTGAAGACAGTGCCGGCTTAAATCTGGATGAGCAGGTAAAAATGATGGCCGAGGCACTGCAGGAAGGGAAAAAGGTGGTGCGACTGCACACCGGCGATCCGGCACTCTACGGTGCTATCCAGGAGCAGATGGATGCCCTGCAAAAGCAGGGGATAGAAAGCATCATGGTACCCGGGGTATCCTCCTATGCCGCGGCGGCCGCGGCGGTGGGTCGGGAGCTCACATTACCTGAGGTTTCCCAGACGGTGATCATCACCCGTCTGGCGGGGCGCACTCCTGTGCCACAGAAGGAAAATCTGGCTTCGCTGGCAGCACACCGCGCGTCCATGTGTATTTTCCTCAGTGTAGGCATGATGGATAAAGTGGTTACAGAACTCCAGGAAGAATATCCGGCAGAAACTCCGGTGGCGGTGGTGGAGAAAGCCTCCTGGCCCGGAGAGCGGGCAATCCGGGGCACACTGGCAGACATTGCCCAAAAGGTACAGGAAGCGGGGATCACCAAGACCGCCATGATTCTGGTGGGCGAGTTTCTGGGTAAAGAGGATTATGTGCCGTCCCGCCTGTATGCCGCGGAGTTTAGTCACGAATACCGGAAGGCACAGGACTAATGAACGGTGCGGTAATTGCGGTGACGCCGGGAGGCCAAAAACTGGCCCGGCGGGTGGCCAAAACCACTGGATTTAGCATTTATCTTCCCGAAGATTTACGCAGTCCCGGCGACGGCGCCATCTCCTATACCACGCTTAGGCAGGCCGTTACCGATTGTTTCCGGCAAAAAGAAGCGCTGGTATTGATAATGGCCTGCGGGATTGCGGTGCGCATCCTGGCGCCGCTCATTGAGAGCAAGCAGACCGACCCGGCGGTGGTGGTGATGGACGAGGCGGGCAGCTTTGCCATTTCCCTGCTTTCCGGGCACTGGGGCGGTGCCAATGAACTGGCACACTCTTTGGGAGAACTGCTGGGAGCAACGCCGGTGATTACCACCGCCACCGATGTAAACGGCCTGCAGGCGGTGGATACCCTGGCCCGGGAAATGGGGGTGCAGCCGGAGCCCTTTTCGCTGATTAAGCAGTTTAATGCCGCCATGTTAAAGGGTGAGGCGGTGGCGGTGTTCTCCGACTATCCCGGTTTGCGACGCATCTCCTGTGCCGGACTGTTTTTCTATCCCTTTTCCCAGTTTGCACAGATGGCTCCCCAATACAAATACCGGGCCCTGTTAACCAATGCAGCCAAAGTGTTGGGCAGCCATGACGGTGATTTGTATCTGCGCCCGCCCAATTTATGTATCGGGATCGGTTGCCGGCGCGGCGTGCCCACAGAGCGGATTTTGCAGGCCATTTATGATGTGCTGGACAAACACAATCTGGCCCGGGGCAGTATTGCCCGTCTGTGCAGCATTGACGCCAAAAAGGATGAACTGGGGCTTTTGGGCGCGGCTAAACAGTTGGGAGTACCGGTAGACTTTTACAGTAAAGAAGAAATCACGGCGCTTAAAGTGCCTTATCATGTATCATCGTTTGTACATCAGAACATGGGGGTGGGAGCGGTATGCGAACCGACAGCAATGCTGGCGGCGGGCAACGGCCGGCTGCTGGTAACGAAACAGAAAATGGAAGGGATTACGGTGGCGGTGGCAGAGGAAGAGTATCCGTGGTCGGGCTGGGACCAGGGGGAGAAGAAACACTGACACCGCAGGCCCGGGATGCCATAAGCGGGGCCGATGTGGTTATTGGCTATTCCACATACATTAAGCTGGCTAAGCCTTATTTAACAAATCAGACCGTTCTTTCCTCAGGGATGAAGAAAGAGACGGACCGGGCCCGGGTGGCGGTGGAGGAAGCGCTGGCGGGCAAACGGGTGGCGGTTATCTCCAGCGGCGACCCCGGTGTGTACGGTATGGCTAGCCCCATTCTGGAAATAGCGCCACCGGAATTGGAAGTGGACGTTATTCCCGGGGTCACCGCGGCCACCGCCACTGCGGCGGTGTTGGGTGCGCCGCTGACCCACGACTTTGCGGTGATTAGCCTCTCTGATTTACTCACACCGTGGGAGACTATTTTAAGGCGCCTGGACGCAGCAGCGGCGGCGGACTTTGTTATAGTGCTCTATAACCCGCGCAGCCACGGCCGGGACCAGCATCTGGAGGTGGCCCGTAATGTGGTACTAAAACACCGGGCAAAAGAGACACCGCTGGGTCTGGTGAAGGACTGCTGCCGGGCAGGGGAAGCCAAACAGGTTACCACTCTTGGAGACATGAATATTGAGGATGTGGATATGACCACCACGGTAATCATCGGCAACAGCCAGACTAAGGTGCTAAACGGCCGGATGATAACACCGCGGGGGTATGTAATATGATTTTGCTGATGGGGGGAACCCAGGACGCCCGGGAAGTGGTGAAGGCACTTAATCTGGCCTTTCCCCGGACAATGATTGTGGCCACCGCCGTCAGTGATTACGGAGCCGACTTACTTAGGAAGCAGGGCGGCTGCGTGGTACTGCAGGGCGCCATGGACGCCGCCGCTTTAACCCAGCTTTATCCGGGAAAAGGAAGTACGGGTATTGGTGGATGCCACCCACCCTTATGCCGAGGGAGCCTCAAAAGAAGCGCAGCAGGCTGCCAAAGAGGCGGACATAGCATACCTGCGCTATGAGCGGCCCGGCGCAGACATTCCCGCAGGAGACGGTGTTTATTATGCGCCGGACTTTGCCGCGGCGGCCACCATTTCTGCAAGGCTTGGCAAAAAGATTTTCCTCACCATCGGCACCCGGCATTTGCATGAGTTTATCACAGCCCTTCCACCGGAAAAAGAGGTGGTGGCCCGGATTCTGCCCGATGAGGGCGGTATCGAGCACTGCCGGAAGCTGGGCCTTTCGCCGGCGCAGATTGTGGCGCTGCAGGGCCCGGTTACCAAAGAGTTAAACGCCGCTTTGTTTGCTCAGTATGGCGCGCAGGTGGTGGTATCCAAAGACAGCGGCCGGACCGGGGGCACACCGGAGAAAGTGGCGGCGGCCCGGGAGAAAAAAATTCCCATAGTGCTGGTGCGCCGGCCTGCCGGGCCAGGCGGGTTAGGTTCCCCGGCAGAAGTGATTGCCGCGGTACGTAAGCTATTATCCTAAGCTTTTATTTTGAGAAACGGAGGCAGAAAAAAATGAAAAAAGCAGTTCTTTTGGTTGGACACGGCAGCCGCAGGGCGGAGGCCAATGAGGCGCTGGTTTATCTTGCGGACCTGTTGAAGAAAAAACGTCCGGAAACTGAGATGTCTTACGGTTATTTGCAGTTTGCCCAGCCCGATTTGCCCGCGGCACTGGAAGCGCTGGACAAAAAGGGGATTGAGGAAGTGGCGGTTGTTCCCGTCTTTTTATATGAAGGAATCCATATCCGCGAAGATATTCCGGAGGTGCTGGCCGAAGAGCAGAAAAAACGGCCCCACATGCGTCTGGTGCAGGCGCCGGTATTGGGGATTGATGAGCGGATGGCAGATATCGTCCTGGACCGGGTGGACCAGGGTTTGCGGGGTTAAAGAAGCTTATGGAATATATTAAAGACCCCAAGGCAATCGAACAAAAAAGTATGGCTATTATTGAGGAGCGGCTGCGTGATTTTCCCTTTGATCCGCTGCAAAAGCCGGTGATTAAGCGGGTGGTTCATACCACCGGCGATATCTCCTTTGCCGATATTACAAAGTTTAGTGAAGGTGCGGTGGAAGCGGCTGTTAAAGCCTTTGGCGCCGCAGAACCGGTTTTCTGTGATGTGGAAATGGCCCGCTCCGGCATTAACCGGGCCAATGCCGCCAAGCTGGGATTAGACATTACATGCCTGATACATGAACCGGCGGTGGCCGAGGAAGCTAAAATTGCCGGCACCACCCGGGCGGCGGCGGCCATGGCCAAAAAATTACGGGAACATCCCCAGGGCGGTATATTTGTCATCGGTAACGCTCCCACCGCACTTTTTGTGCTGCTGGAAGCGGTTAAAGCCGGCACTGCCCGGCCTGCCCTGGTGGTGGGGGTACCGGTGGGATTTGTGGGGGCACTGGAGTCCAAAGAATGGCTCACCGAATTTAATATTCCCTGGATTACCGTAGCTGGTGAAAAGGGCGGCAGCACCATTGCCGCCGCCATTGTCAACGCCCTTTTGTCTTTAACCATCGCCCAGAAGGAGAGTTAACATGAAGCGCATTCTCATTGCCGGAACCCACAGCGGTGTGGGCAAAACCACCATCACCGCCGGACTCATAGCTGCCCTGCGACGGCGCGGCCATGCGGTGATCCCCTTTAAAGTGGGCCCCGACTATATTGACCCCGGCTTCCACGGAGCAGCGGCCGGTGTGGCTGCCGGTAACCTGGACAGTTGGATGGTGCCGCCGGATCAGGTGCTGGAAACGCTGGAGCGCCGGGTGCCGGAAAACGCCGTGGCGGTAATTGAGGGGGTAATGGGCCTCTTTGACGGCCGCAAAGGTATGGGGGAAGTGGGCAGCTCGGCCCATGTGGCCAAGCTCACCTCTACCCCGGTCATCCTGGTGGCAAGCGGTGCCAAAATGGCCCGCAGTGCGGCGGCGCTGGTGGGCGGCTATGTGAATTTTGATCAACAACTTAATGTGGCCGGCGTTATTTTAAATCACCTCTCCGGTGACAGTCATTACCGGCTGCTAAAAGAGGCGCTGGACGAGCACCTGGCTTTGCCGGTCTTTGGTTATCTGCCCAAAGAGACTAAAGTGGCTATTCCGGAGCGGCATCTGGGCCTTTTGCCTTCGGCAGAAAAAGCGGCCTTGGGTGAACTGTTCAGTTCCCTGGCTGATTTGGTGGAGTCTAATCTGGACGTGGACGCAATTTTAAAGGCGGCAGAAAAAGCACCGCCGCTACCCAAACCCGAAAAACGGGTTTTCCCTGAGGATACGGCTCCTGCTCTCTGCCGTATTGCGGTGGCCCAGGATAAGGCCTTTCATTTTTACTATCCGGAAAACCTGGATTTACTCCGTGCCTATGGGGCCCGGATTGTTCCCTTTTCACCCCTTGAGGACCCCGGCCTGCCGGAAAATGTGCAGGGCGTTATGTTGGGCGGCGGTTTTCCGGAGATGTTTGCGGATCTTTTAGCACAAAATACGTCCCTTATGGCTGCGCTGCAAAGTGCTGTAAATGATGGGATGCCGGTTTATGCCGAATGCGGCGGGTATATGATGCTGGCCCGGGAGTTGGCGGATTTTAAGGGAGAGCGCTTTGCCATGAGCGGTGTTTTTCCCGGACGGGCGGTAATGCGTGGTAAGCGCCGTGCTTTGGGCTATGTGGAAGTGGCCGGCGCCCCGGGCAATTACCTGCTGCCGGAAAATGAAACATGCCGCGGCCATGAATTTCACTGGTCTGATATGCAGGATGTATCCAGCGAGCCCTTATATTTAAAAGAACCGGCAAAAGAGCCGGTGGGGGAGCAGGCAAAAAACTGTCTTGGCTCCTATATTCACCTGCATTTCTTAAGTAATCCCGGGGTGGCCCGCCGCTTTGTAGAGAAGTGTGCGGCATACGGTAAGAACGGAGGAGAGCATGAAGATAGATGAGTCTGAAAAGCTGGTCCTGATTTTAGGCGGGGCCCGCAGCGGCAAAAGCAAACTGGCCGAAGAAATTGCCCTGACCTCCGGCGAAGCGGTGGCCTATATAGCCACCGCTCCCGTCTATGACCAGGAGATGGCCCACCGGGTGAAGCTGCACAAAGAGAGGCGTCCGGACCACTGGTTTACAGTGGAGGAACCCCGTGATTTAACTGCGGCGCTGGCGGCGGTGCCGGCTGAAACAAAAACGGTTCTTCTGGACTGCCTGACTCTGTGGCTCACCAACGTGCTGTTGGCAGACTACGATGAAGATATGCCGTCAGAGAAGATTGACGGCATAGAAGAAACCATCCGTGAGGAGTTGAGCCGCTTTTGTGTGGCAGCAAGGAAGAAGAACATCCGGATTCTGATGGTGGCCAATGAAGTGGGCTGCGGAATTGTGCCTGAATCCCGGCTAGGCCGACTCTTTCGTGACATTGCCGGCCGGGCCAACCAGCAGGTGGCCAAAGAGGCCGATGCGGTATACCTGGCGGTGGCCGGATACCCTCTGCAGGTCAAAGGGGGCGCATAACGTGCAGCTCCTGTTTGCCTATTTACTTGATTTATTGGTGGGAGATCCGCGGCAGCTGCCCCATCCCGTTATTTTTATTGGGCGGCTAATCTCTGCTCTTGAGAAACGGCTGCGAAAACCCCATCATTCTCCACAGATTCAACTGGTATACGGAACAGTGGTGGTTGTTCTTGTCCTGGCAGCCACGGCGGGTGCGGTACTCTTTATGGTCTGGGCTGCATCGCTTATCCATCCTGTGGCGGGGGTGGCGGTAAGTGTGGTGCTTTTATCCACAACGCTGGCGGTGCGCAGCTTAAGTGAGGCGGCACAGGATGTGATAAAACCGCTTGCCTCAGGTGACCTGCCTGGGGCCAGGTATGCGGTGTCCATGATTGTGGGGCGCGATACCGCTCTCATGGACGAGCCTGAAGTGGCCCGGGCCACGGTGGAGACGGTGGCGGAAAATACGGTGGATGGGGTAACCGCCCCCCTGTTTTACGCCTTGGTGGGTGGTTTGCCCCTGGCTATGGCCTATAAAGCGGTAAACACCATGGACTCTATGCTGGGCTATAAGAATGACCGCTATCTTTATTTTGGCCGGGCAGCTGCCAAATTGGATGACGTAGCCAACTGGCTGCCGGCCAGGATTAACGTGGTGGCCATGCTGGTGGCCTCCCGTTTACTTAGCCTTAATACCGGAAATGCCTGGCAGGCTGTAAAAACCGACGGCCAAAAGCATCCCAGCCCCAACAGCGGTCTGGCAGAAGCGCTTACCGCCGGTGCCCTGGATATTACACTGGGCGGAGAGAACAGCTACGGCGGCCATATCTCGCGCCGGCCACAGCTGTGGGCCGCGGGACAAAAGGCCGGTCTGGGAGATATTAAAAGCGCTGCACGTTTGATGCAGGTAACATCATTGGTCTTTATTGTGGTGGGCCTACTCATCAGGAGTGCTTTAAATGCAATAATTTAGTGTATGTAGTAAGAAAGTAGCGATAAAACTATTGGAGGCGGTTATGGAGACAGGGGAAAACAAACTACACCCGTTTGGCCACGGCGGCGATATCCAAACTGCAGCCGCCTATGCCGGTGTGGAGGCAGGGGACATTCTGGATTTCAGTGCCAATATAAACCCGCTAGGCCCACCGCCGGGGCTATTTGCTCATCTGACGGACTCATTACCACAGATTGAGGCTTATCCCGACCCGTCCTGCCGCCGCCTGAGTCAGGCCATCCTCCGGCGTTATGAACCGGCGGGGGAAGTGCTGGCGGGCAACGGCGCCGGAGAGCTCATTTATCTGTTGATGCGGGCTTTGCCGCCGGGACCTGTGCTTTTGCCGGTCCCCACCTTTACCCTCTATGAGCGGGCGGCTCAGGCAGCGGGCAGGGAAGTTTCTTGCCACTTCTTGCAACAAGAAGGGCGCTTCAGGCCCGAAATTCCGGCATTGTGTGCTGATATAGCAAGAATTAAGCCGGCGGTTACATTTTTGTGCAACCCCAATAACCCCACCGGTGTGTTCCTGTCCCGGGAAGAAGTGCTGTCGGTGGGACGAGCCTGCGCCAAGGCCGGCGGATATTTGGTGGTTGACGAAGCATTTTTGGAATTTTTGCCGCAGTGGCAGGAATTAACTCTTTTACAGTCTAAACAGGATAATATAATTGTGCTGTGTTCGCTGACTAAAATGTATGCCATTCCCGGGCTTCGTCTGGGATTCATGGCAGCACAACAATCTGTGGTTGCTGCGGCGCAAAAACTGCGGGACCCCTGGAGCGTGAACCATTTAGCCCAGGAAGCCGGGCGGTATGTGCTGCAGGATGCGGGGTATGTCCGCCGCACTGCAGAGGAAGTTGGCAAACTTGCCGGCTCTTTGGCTCGTCGGTTGCAGAAAATTCCCGGCCTGGATGTTTTTTTGCCGTCGGCCAACTATATATTTCTGGGCAGCAAAACTGTAGCATCGCCTGAATTACAGCGCAGATTGTTGCAACATAACATCCTGGTGCGTGACTGCGGTAATTATCAGGGACTGGAGCAGCGCTTTATCCGGGTGGCGGTCCGCAGTGCTGAGGAAAATGAAAGTTTGCTTTCTGCGCTGCAGGCAGTCATGCCCTAAACGGAGGAAAACAATGAAGTTAATATTTATCAGACATGGAGAAACCCTGTGGAACCGTGAATTTCGTATGCAGGGCGTCAGTGATGTGGCACTCAGTGAGGTGGGTGTGCGCCAAAGTGCTGCTTTGGCCAGAGGTTTTAAATGGCAGATAGATAAAATTTTTACCTCGCCTCTGGACCGGGCCGTTTCCTTTGCAAAACCTTTGGCTTCCCGGTTCAAGTTGACCCCGGAGATTATCCCGGAGCTGCGGGAGATGTCCTTTGGTCGTTGGGAAGGACTGCGCTACGCCGATATGGACGATGAGATGAAAAAAGGCTTTGAAGAGTGGTGCGTGGATCCGGTCAACGTCTGTCCTCCTGAGGGAGAAGCGGCGGCAGATATGGGGGAAAGGGTCCGGGCGGCGGTGGATAAGATTAGCCAAACCCTGGGGGAGGATGAAACGGCGGCCGTTGTGACCCACGGCGGATTGATTCGGGTGGCCGTTACCCTTTTGCTGGAGCTACCTCCGGTTACCGCAGCCCGGATGCAGATAGAAACCGGCTCCGCAACCATTTTGGAATATGTGGCCGGTTATTGGAGCCTGGTAAAATTAAATGACACCTGCCATCTGCAGGAAAACGGTGAAGAGAAAGGCGGTTTATGATGAAGCGATTTATGCTGGCGCTGCGCTTTCTTACCGTGTACCCTTTTGGGGGCGATGAAAATATTGACGGCAACGACCTGGCCGCCTCCACCGTCTACTATCCCATTATCGGGGCAATGTTGGGCATCATACTCTATTGGGGATTGCAGCTGGCGCAAAGGGCCTGGCCTGAAATTCTGGCTTCGGCACTGATAGTAACTCTATGGGTGCTGTTAACGGGTGGCCTGCACCTGGACGGGCTGATGGATACCTTTGACGGTTTGGGTGTCAGGGGAGACCGTGCCCGGCGTCTGGAAGTGATGCGGGACAGCCGTGTTGGTGCTTTCGGCGTGCAGGCTGCCGTGCTGGGAGGATTTATAAAAATCCTGGCTGTCTCACAACTGATAAATCGTCCGGCCTGGATGCTGGGCCTGATTTTGGCCCCGGTGGCAGGGCGTACCGCATTGGTGGCGCTGATGGCCACCGGCCGTTATGCCCGGGAGGGATATGGCCTGGGCCGTGAGTTTGTGGAGCGCACCTCAATGGTGCACTTACTGCTGGCAGTGCTGCTATTTCTGATTTTGGGCTATGCCGCACTAAGCATAGCCGTGTTTCCTCTCCTTATTCCCCAGATTTTGCTCTTTTTTTTACTGCGGTATTTTTTTGTGCAAAATTTCGGCGGCGTCACCGGCGATCTGCTGGGAGCAGCCTGTGAGCTGCACGAACTGGCATTTTTGCTTTTACTGCCCATTATTTTACGCTAGTGCTGTTTTTAAAAACAATGTCGTAAAACTAATTAACGTTTGCAACAAAATGGTGAAGTGGGTTGAAACAGGCAGGATTTTCTTCCAGTGGGGCGAATTATTTTGTATAAACGGGAAATTCTAACAAGTAGCGCCAGAGTCCAGGGAGGAATAACTGTGCTGAAGCCAGGCTTTGAAAAACAGGTAAATTTAGAAGAGTGCAGACGTATTGATGAGAAGGAAGTGGCTTCCCCGGCAAGAATCCGTGCCAAGGTACGGTATGATTACCGTGGTAAAGCACGTCCTTCACGGTTTTTCTTCGGAGGCAAAAGCTCAGAGGAGATGGCTGTGGAGCTGCGGGAGCAGCAGGCCGCCCTCTGGCGTAATGTGCCGGTAAAGGGCATTTACGTAGAAGATATTATAATGGGCGATCTCTACACGGTGTATGATGAAGAAACTGATTCTGATGTGACTTTTGCGCCCATGGAACTGGAAATGATGGCCGATTCTCTATTTAACCTGGTGCGCTTTGCCGTCCGCGACGAGTTCAGACGCATAAAAATCATGGAACCCCTGCGCGTTGGCTTAACGGTGCAGGACATGGAACAGGTCTTCTTTGAAGTCCACGAACAGGCCAAAACCCAAATTCAACAAAAAACAAAACGTTACCACGACTAAGACCAAGATAAAGACTAAAAACCAAGCGGCCTCCGGCCGCTTCTTTCATCCCCGTGGACAGAGGGACAGGTTTATTTGTCCACAAAAGTGGGACACGGGGACAGGTTCAACTGTCCCACTTTGTTAAAATTCTTGGAGGGCATATGCGATACACTGAATTGGCAACAAGCGGTGAGCTGACCAGTCGTGCAGAAAAAGCAGTACAGGGTCTTGGCAAGTGCCTGCTTTGCCCGCAGGCCTGCGGTGTGGACCGCACTGCCGGGAAAACCGGCTTCTGCCGGGCCGGAAAGTTGGCCCGGGTCTCAAGCTATGGCCCCCACTTCGGGGAAGAGGCTCCATTGGTGGGCCGCGGCGGCTCCGGCACTATTTTTTTTGCTTATTGTAATTTACGCTGCGTTTTTTGCCAAAACTACGATATCTCCCATATGGGGTATGGCGATGACTTAGAGCACCAAGATCTGGCTGAAGTGATGCTTGCTCTGCAAAAGCGGGGTTGCGAAAACATCAATTTTGTCACCCCCACCCATTATGTGCCGCAAATTCTCTCGGCACTGTCGCTGGCGGCTAAAAAGGGTTTAACTGTGCCGCTGGTTTATAACTGCGGAGCCTATGAGTGTCCGGAGACCCTAAAGCTATTAGATGGCGTAATTGATATTTATTTACCCGATACTAAATTCAGCGACCCGGGTTTGGCTAAGAAGTATTCCGGTGTGGAAAACTATCCTGCCAGCATGTTTTCATCTTTAAAGGAAATGCACCGCCAGGTGGGAACACTGCAGGTAGATAAGCGGGGCGTGGCGGTACGCGGTTTAATGGTGCGCCATCTGATTATGCCCGGCGGTTTGGCCGGCACCGAAGATGTGCTGCGCTTTATTGCCGCCGAACTTTCCCCGGATACATACATAAACCTGATGGGACAATACCATCCGGCTTTCGAAGCAGATAAGTATCCGGAGCTTTCCCGGAGGCCTAGTCGCAATGAACTGATGGAAGCCCGGGCACTGGCAAAAAAATACGGCCTGACCAGAGTTGAATAATGGGACAAGGGGACCCTCTGGGAGGGCGTGAGCAGCGTGAACAAATAAACCTGTCCCTTTGTCCATGGTAGAATAAGGAAAGTGTGGACAGTGAAACCTGTCCCTCTGTCCACAAAAGTGGGACAGTTGACCTGTCCCCTTGTCCCAGGGAGGTTTGATTTTTTATGGGTGAGTCGCAGTTGAAGGTGTTGGTAGTTGGTGGGGGGCCGGCGGGGATGATGGCGGCGGGCCAGGCGGCGGCTGCCGGTGCGTCGGTTACTCTTTTGGAACGTAATGACCGGTTGGGTAAGAAGTTGGCCATCACCGGCAAAGGCCGGGGTAATGTGACCAACGATGCCGATGTGGAGGAGATTATTGCCCAGTTTCCCGGTAACGGAACTTTTTTATACGGGCCCATATATCGTTTTACCAATGACGATGTGCGCCGCTTTTTTGCTGAGCTTGGTGTGCCCACTGTGGTGGAGCGTGGCGGACGGGTTTTTCCCAAGTCGCAGAAGGCGTCTGACTTAGTCCAGGCCATGGAGCGGTTTCTGGTGAAAACCGGCGTCCGGGTGCAAAAAGGGGAGCGGGTAACGCGTCTTAGTGTGGCCGGTGGCAGTGTGGTTGGTGTGAAGTGCGGCGAGAAAGAGATAACAGCGGATGCGGTGATTTTGGCCACCGGCGGTGCATCATATCCCGCCACCGGGTCCACCGGCGACGGGTATCGCTTGGCGGAGAAGGCGGGTCACGCCGTTGTTAAACCCCGGCCCGCGCTGGTGCCATTGGAGGTGGCGGAAAAGTGGGTGCCGGAATTGACCGGCCTGGCGCTAAAGAATGTCAGTGCCCGGGTTCTGGTGGAGGGGCGTTTGGCCGCCGAAGAGTTTGGTGAGATGCTCTTTACCCATTATGGTGTCAGCGGCCCGATAATACTCACCCTGAGTCGTGAAGCTACCGGCGCACTAAACAGGGGCAAAAAAACCCAGATTCAAATTAACCTTAAGCCGGCCCTGACCCCCCAGCAGCTTGATGCCCGCCTGGTGCGGGATTTTGATAAATACTCGCGTAAACAGTTTAAAAACAGCTTAGATGATCTTTTGCCGCAAAAGCTTATTGAGCCGGTGGTGAGGCTCTCGGGGATTTCCGGGGATGTGCCGGTAAATCAGATTACCAAACAGCAGCGGATTAAACTGGCTGAAACGCTGACCGCCCTGACCCTGAATGTGACGGCCATGCGCCCACTGCGGGAGGCTATCGTGACGGCGGGTGGTGTTAATGTTAAAGAAATTGATCCCGCCACCATGGAATCAAAATTAGTAAAAAACCTTTACTTTGCCGGCGAACTGATTGATGTGGACGGCAATACCGGCGGCTACAATTTGCAGGCAGCGTTTTCCACCGGATTTGTGGCGGGAATATCTGCAGGAAAACAGGAATAATTTCCCGCTACTCTGACATACTCTTTTGGTAAGAGGGGGCATGTCAGATGGATTTCGAACGGTGGTTTAATGAACGGACAAGTCGTTTTGAGCGCCTGCTGATTAAGTCGGCGGCGGTGTTGTTGTTTGTCCTCTTGGTAAGCCAGGCGCTTTTAATCAATCCTCAGGTGCGGAGCAGACTGAGTCTTGTGGAGCGGTTGGAAGGCGTACCCTATGAGCAGGAAGTCGAGCAGGAACAGGAAACCTCTGCCCGCCCTCCGGTGCAGGCCGAAACCTTTTATCTGGAACTTTCTGTCATTAACGAAATAGATGCTTCCCTTCTCAGTGTGTATGTTAACGGAGAGAAGGCTGCCACCTTCGGTAATGATGGTACTGCAAAGGTGGAGGTGCATGATGGAGATCTGGTAGAGGTAGACGGTGACCATTCAATATACGATATCGAGGTTGTGGTGAGCGCCATTTCCGATGGAGTGGTTTCGCCTGAAGAAGGGCAGGTCGTTACATATTTTGGCAGACCTGAAACCATCAGCTGGGTTGTTGTGCAGGGAAACTGAGGAAAAAAGCTTGCCAAAGAGAGGAATTTAAGTTATTATTTAATTTAAAGCTAAACCTTTAGTTTAAGTGTAGTTGTGGGAGGACGTTGTAGTGGGTCGTAGTGTTGTCAGAGGGATCAGAGGAGCAATTAACGTTTCAGAGAACAGAGCGTGTGAAATTACGCAGGCAACCAGAGAATTGCTCTCAAAAATGACGAAAGCCAATAATGTCAAGAAAGAAGACATCGCCAGTGTCTATTTTACTCTGACGCCTGACCTTAATGCTGTTTTTCCGGCAACTGCCGCAAGAGAATTAGGCTGGGATAATGTGCCATTACTCTGTGCCGTAGAAGTTGACGTGCCCGGAGCATTGGCTTTTTGTATTCGTGTGCTTATACATGTGAACACTGAAAAGTCTCAGGCTGAGATAAAACATATTTATCTTAGGGAGGCCCGTGCTTTGCGTGCCGACCTTGCCCATAACAACACCTAGCGTGTTGTTTTTGTTGTTCAATTTTCTGTAGGGAGAGACGCCTATGAAACCCAGAATTGCCATTGACGGTCCTGCCGGCGCGGGGAAAAGTACGGTGGCCCGTGAAGTGGCCAGACGTCTTGGGCTTGCATACCTTGATACCGGTGCCATGTACCGGGCCATTACCCTGGCGGGTTTGCGCCAAAATGCAGATTTACATAATACTGCTGCGCTGGAAGAACTGACCCGAAATTCAGAGCTTGATATCCAAAGCGCCCCCAACGGCAACATCATTTATTTAAACGGGGAAAATGTGACTGAAGATATTCGCCTGCCGGAAGTGAGCCGCAACGTCTCCTATGTGGCCCGCTGCCCGGAAGTACGGGATATATTAGTAGGAAAACAGCGTGAAATGGGTAACCGTGGCGGTGTGGTGATGGATGGACGCGATATAGGGACCACCGTAATGCCTGATGCGGAATATAAGTTTTTTCTCACCGCATCCCTGGAAGAGAGGGCACGCCGGTTGGCGGAGCTGCATGCCAAGGGGGAAACACTGGCTTTGGAGCAGATGGTTAAAGAGATTGCCGCCCGTGATAAAATTGACTCCGAGCGGGAATGCGCGCCACTGCGTCCTGCAGAGGATGCCATTCATCTTGATTCAACGGCCTTGACCAAAGAAGAAGTTATAGAATCAATAGTCAACCGTGTTTCGGGCAAATAAAACCGGAGGTAAAACCATGCTGTATAAAGTAATCCGACAATTGTTTGCCTGGATCTTTCAGATATTTTACCGCTGGGATGTACAGGGCCGGGAAAACCTGCCCGACGAGGGAGCTTTTCTTTTATGTGCCAATCATATTTCCTGGTGGGACCCTCCGCTTATGGGGGCTGTAACCAGTAGGACAGTGCGCTTTATGGCAAAAGAAGAATTATTTAAAATTCCCGTTTTCGGCAAAATATTACCGAAAGTAAATGCCTTTCCCGTCAAGCGGGACAGCGCAGACCGCAGAGCCATAAAAACTGCTTTGGACACACTAAAAAGCGGCGGAGTTGTGGGGATTTTCCCTGAGGGAACCCGCAGTAAAACCGATGATTTACTGCCGCCCCAGGCCGGTGTTGGCCTGATTGCGGTAAAAAGCGAAGCGCCGGTGGTGCCGGCGGCCATTGTGGGCCCTTATAAACTCTTTCGTCCCATTCAAGTCCGCATCGGTAAGCCCATGACCTTTCCCCAACATTACGGCACCAGGGTAAAAGCGGAGCACTTGGAAGATACGGCCCAAAAAATCATGGAAGAAATCGGCCGCCTGCGGAAGGTGTAAAATAATTTTGAGGTGAGTTTTTGAAGGTTATTGTAGCAGAACACGCCGGCTTTTGTGGCGGTGTTAAAAAAGCGGTAAAGCAGGCCCTGGATGCATCCCGCCAGGGGCGGGTCTATGCTTTGGGTCCCCTTGCCCATAATGACAGTTTGTTAGATAAATTACGTGAAGAAGGCGTAATCTTTGTGGACGATTTGGCTGAGGTGCCTCACGGTGCCACGGTTGTTATTCGTTCCCACGGTGAACGCCCGGAGGTGTTCCGGCAGGCCGAAGAACGGGGCCTGCAAATAGTTGATGCGACCTGTACCTTTGTGGGCAAGCTGCAAACTCTTGTAGCCCGCCTGATTGAAGAGGGAAAACAGGTCATTGTCCTGGGCGATCCCACTCATCCGGAAATCAAGGGTGTTTTGGGATGGGGCCGTGATCAGCCCATTGTTCTCACCGCCGACGGCTCCATATCTGAGTTGGAGGGGCTAAATCGGGAAAAGCCGGTAGCTCTTGTGGCACAAACCACACAGCGTCAGAGTATTTTGGCAGAAATCGGTGAGAAACTAAAAGCGATAGTTCCGGTGGTTGAAATATATAATACAATTTGTCAGGCAACGGCATTGCGGCAGGAAGCTGCCCGCAACCTGGCTTATGATGTGGATCTGATGGTGGTGGTGGGCGGCAAAAACAGCGCCAACACCCGCAAACTGGCGGATGTCTGCCGGTCGACCGGTGTGAGAACCATCGCTGTATCAGAGGCACATGAACTGGATGCCGAACAACTGAAAGAGGTTAGGACAGTCGGGGTTACCGCCGGTGCTTCAACACCCGACTGGACGATAAAGGAGGTCATTGGAAAAATGGAAAACGAGAAGAACACAGAGCTCCAGGAGGAGCAAACGGCAACGGAGGAAGTATCCCTGGACCAGGAGATTAAGGAATTCTCCGCAGGGGATGTAGTAACAGGCACTGTGGTACAGGTGTCCGACGATGAAGTACTTGTGGATATCGGGTACAAGAGCGAGGGAGTCCTCCCGCGCCAGGAAGTTATATTAGAAGGTGATCAGATGCTGGCCGACGTTATGGAAAACGGTCAGGAAGTGGAAGTGGCCGTGAAAAAGGTAGATGATCAGGAAGGCAGAATCATTCTGTCCCGCAAAGCCATTGAGCGTAAGCAAAAGTGGGCTGAGCTGGAAAAAGCCTTTGAAGAGGGCACCATTCTTTCCGGCAAAGTAAAGGAAGCTGTTCCCGCCGGCCTGGTGGTGGAACTGGGCGGCGGCTATGATGCCTTTATGCCCGGCTCCCTGGTAGACGTCCGCTATATCCCGGACTTTAACGAATTCCAGGGTCAGGAAATTTCCTTCAAAATCATTGAAATGCGCCCTGAAAAAGAGAAGCTGATTCTGTCCCGCAAGCAGGTGCTGGAAGAAGAAGCTGCAGTGCAAAAAGACAAGGTATTAGCAGAGTTGGAGCCCGGCCAAATCATTAAGGGCACTGTTAAGCGCCTCACCAACTTCGGTGCTTTTGTAGATGTTGGCGGCATTGACGGCCTGGTTCATATTTCTGAAATCTCCTGGCATCGCATCGATAACCCCGGTGAAGTGCTTAGCGTAGGCGATGAAATTGAAGTAAAAGTTATTGAAGTTATTCCTGAGCGCGAACGGATTGGCCTTTCCCTGCGTCAGGCTCAGCCCGATCCCTGGACAGAGGTGGGTCAGAAGTTTAGCGCCGGCGATGTGGTAGAAGGTAAAGTTACCCGTATTGTGGACTTTGGTGCTTTCGTGGAATTGATTCCCGGCGTGGAAGGCCTGGTGCATATTTCCCAGTTGGCCAACTACCACGTCAAGCAGCCCTCCGAAGTAGTACAGCAGGGTGACGTTGTTAAAGTTAAAATTCTGGATATTAACACCGATGGCAAACGGGTTAGCCTGAGCATGCGTGATGCTGCCCCCCGCCCCAAAAAAGAGCAGACCCGTCAGGTACAGCAGCAGCCGGAAGATACCGGTACCGGTGTGACCCTGGGTGATGTCTTTGGTGACTTGTTTGACCTGGAAAAAGATAAAGAGGAGTAAATCATGTCACGTCAGGCACGAAAACTGGAACATCTCTGGCATGCAGTCCGCTCTGATCTAACCAGTGCTGATTTCTGTGATATCAACCTGGTCCATAACTGCCTGCCGGAAACCAGTCTGAAAGCGCTGGATCTTTCCACAAACCTGGCCGGAATTAACCTTCGGCTCCCGCTGTTCATCAACGCCATCACCGGTGGTGTGGAGGATGCGGAGTGTGTGAACCGGGAATTGGCCCTTACCGCTAAAGAATGCGGCATGGCACTGGCGGTGGGCTCCCAGATGGCAGCCCTGGAAAATCCGCTTTACGCCAAAACATTTCATGTGGTGCGCGAAGTCTATCCGGATGGAATTATCTTTGCCAACATCGGTGCCTACTCCGATGTTGATATGGCGCGCCGTGCAGTGGATATGGTCCGTGCCGATGCTTTGCAGATTCATCTTAATGTTCCCCAGGAACTGATGATGAAAGAAGGGGACACCGATTTTCGCGGTTACCGCCGGCAGATTGAAAAAATCGTCGGTGCCGTGGATGTACCCGTCATTATCAAGGAAGTGGGCTTTGGAGTGGCCCGTGAGCAGGCTGCAATCTTTAAGGAGCTTGGTGTGGCCGCCATCGATGTGGGTGGCAAAGGCGGCACAAACTTTATGCTGATTGAACGCCGCCGGGCTCACGCCAAGACTAATCCCGATCTTTTAAAATGGGGAATTCCCACAGCCATTTCTATCCTGGAGGCCAAAGCCGGAGCGCCGGATACCGACATTGTGGCCAGCGGCGGTTTGAATTCCGGGCTGTTGGCAGCAAAGGCTCTGGCCTTAGGCGCCAACACTGTGGGTATTGCCGGACTGGCGGCCAAAATGCTGTTGGCAGAAGGCCGTGAAAAACTGGTGCTGTGCCTCAATGAAATGATCAATGAAATGAAAATGATAATGGTTATGACCGGAGCACATAATATTGCTGAATTGCGTGAAGTGCCCCTGGTGGTTACCGGTGAGACCCGTCAATGGCTTGATCAACGTGAGATCTCACTGTCAGAATTATTTTCATCCCGTTAAGTGCAAAAAAAAGGCTGACTATCAGGTCAGCCTTTTTTTTTCCAATGCACAGATTATTGTGAAAATTTCATATGGTGAAAGCTGGTTTCATTGACAGTTTGACAAAAGTTGATATAATCATCAATTAGAGGCATCGTTGCCTCAGATTATTGTGAAGGAGTGTCAATGGTGACTGAATCTCTTAATGCGTTTGAAATTGCTCAGCAGCAAATCCATGAGGCAGGTAAATATATCAACCTGGACCCTGCTCTGGAAGCCATCATTAAAGAACCTAAGCGTGTACTTATTGTAAGTTTTCCTGTAAAAATGGATGACGGTACCACAAAGGTATTTCAGGGAATCCGCTCCCAGCATAACGATGCCATCGGTCCTTGCAAAGGCGGCATCCGTTTCCATCCTGATGTGACAGTGGACGAAGTTAAAGCCCTTTCCATGTGGATGACTTTTAAATGCGGTGTTGTGGGACTGCCCTACGGCGGTGGTAAAGGCGGCGTAATCTGTAACCCCAAGGAAATGTCCCAGGGTGAACTGGAGCGTGTGGCCCGCGGCTTCATTGAAGCCATCGCTGCCATTGTGGGCCCGGATAAAGACATCCCCGCCCCCGATGTGTACACCAACGCCCAGGTTATGGCCTGGATGATGGATACCTACAGCCGCATTGCCGGCAGCAACCAGTTTGGTGTAATCACCGGCAAGCCCATTATTGTCGGCGGTTCACTTGGCCGTAACGAAGCCACCGCCCAGGGTTGTATCTACACCATTATCAAAGCCGCAGAAAAAATCGGCCTGAACCTGCAAGGCGCCACCGTTGCTATCCAGGGCTACGGTAATGCCGGCTATATTGCCGCACGCCTGCTGCATGATTTGGGTTGCAAGCTGGTAGCGGTCAGCGATTCCCGCGGTGCAGTGTACAGTGAAGATGGGGTGGACCCCTCACACCTGCTGGAGCATAAACAAAAAACCGGCTCCTGTGTGGAGTTTGGTACCTGCAGCCTGATTACCGGCGAAGACCTTTTGGAAATGGATGTGGACATTCTGGTTCCGGCAGCGCTGGAAAACGTGATTACTTCCAAAAACGCCGCCAACATCAAAGCGAAAATCGTGGCGGAAGCGGCCAACGGCCCCACCACCCCCGATGCAGACAAAGTTCTCTTTGAAAACGGCGTAATGGTTATCCCCGACATTCTGGCCAACGCCGGCGGTGTAACCGTTTCCTACTTTGAGTGGGTTCAGAACCTGATGAACTACTACTGGACCAAAGAAGAAGTAAACACCAAGCTGAAAGCTTTGATGTTTGACGCTTTCGATAAAACCTATATCACCAGCCAGGAGCATAAAGTGGACATGCGTACCGCAGCCTACATTAACTCCATCACCAGGCTGTCAGAAGCCATCAAGGCCAGAGGCTTGGTTTAAACCAATAAACTGCCAACCGGCAGGAGAGAATTCTCTCCTGCCGGTTTTTTTTTGCTGCTAAGGTAAGCAGCACTGAGGTC